>JAQYCY010000027.1:0-3634 GCA_028724485.1 Bacillota bacterium
GTTTAATTTTTATACGTTCGTATACGGCGTTTTGCCAAGCGATAGCAATTCGCTTTTAGAGCTGTGAAATATTTATGTCGGACTACCTATCGGTGTTTCGGTGTTAATGCTTGGCGGTGTGTTTCGCAAATGCTCTGAGCCGATAGTTTTTTATAAATTTATAACAAAATCGCCTAACTATTGAAACTGTCGTTGTCGTCGATATCGGCTTTGTCGGTGGTGTGGTTTTCGTTATGCTCGTGTTCTGACTTTGGGTTTTTCTCATCAATTACTGCGGCGTCGTTTTTGCTAATTAAATCGTCTTTTGGGATACTCTTGCTCTTTATTTTAACGCTACTTTCTTCGCCTTTGACAAGTCGTACAATATTTTTTCTGTGTTTTAATATGACGATAATTGCCGTTAAGGCAGACAATGAAAATTCTATTGCAAAATGAACGTTAAACAATTTGAAAATTGCGGTGTATACGATATAGCCGATTAGATATGCAATGCAGCTGAGCATCGAACCGAGCGATGCTTTCTTTGTGATTATGACAATAACGGCAAAGCATGCAAGGGCGATAACTACGATAATCGGATGTAGAAGCATTAAACTTCCTGCATAGGTCGCTACGCCTTTTCCGCCTTTGAATTTGAAAAACACAGGAAACATGTGGCCCAAAACGCAAAAGAGCGACGATACGCAAAGTCCGTAAGTCGTAAGATCAGAACGATATCCTTGTTTGACGCAGAGATAAAAGAATAAAATTGTAAAGCCGCTTGCGGCGATAGCTTTTGAGAAATCGAGCAGTAGTGTAATTATTGCGGTTTTCGCGCCGACGGTGCGCAAAACGTTTGTTGAGCCTGCGTTTCCGCTTCCTTTTTCGCGAATATCGAATTTTGCAACTGCTTTAACTATTATAATGCTAAAATTCAAACTTCCTAATAAATAGGCAACGATTATGGTTAAAACAAAAGATAATGCTAACATTTTTCACCTTAAATTATTATGAATGGGCAACTGTGTTGCTCAAGCGTTTGAGTATGCCTTTTGTTGTTGATGCTATTTAACAAATCACCGTTCACCGTGTGAAAATGATTGGTTATTAAACCAATTAAATTATTTGGTGGGCTGTTTTTACCAAACAACCAAAGTTGTTGTTATGTTAAAAATTCTGCCGTTTAATTGTTTTGGTTTTAAATCGAAACTATAAGACGGTCAAAATCTCACTAATATCTCACTAATATTGTTTAAGTGTAAAAAGCAAAGCTTTATACAATAAAGCTTTATTTTTTTCTTAAATGTAATACGAAATGCCTAGAAAACTCTTTAAAATCTCCGTTTGGCAAAATTTCGGTTGTTTCGATTTCTTTAATCGGTGCAATGAATTCGAAATCGTTAGAGAATAATCTTTTTATATCGTCTAAATTAACGTAGAAATGCGGAACGTCAATTTCAGATTCTTTTCCGTCGATATAGATAGAATTTTCGTCTATTCGGCGAGTAGGGGCTTCGGGGCTTGAAAACGTCCAGCTATTTTTTGAAATCATGGTGAAATAAAATTCTCCGCCGCTTCTTAAAACCCTTTTAATTTCGCTAAGGACGGTATCAAAACCTTTTGTGTCTGTATGATAAATTACGTTGTATGAAAAAACTACGTCAAAGTTGTTGTCGTCAAACGGCAACTTCAACATATTTGCTTGGCGAACATCGATATTAAGATTGTTTTTGTCGGATATTTCTTTGAGGCGATTAACTGCATATTCTGAAATGTCTATTCCGCTAACATCAAAGCCTTTTTGAGCGAAGAAAATAGAGTGCCTACCAAGTCCGACGCCCAAATCAAAAATTTTTTTAAAACCTTTTTGCTTAAAATGCTCCGATAGAAAATAAACGTCGTTATCGGGTATCAGCCAATAATTATCTTTGTTTTCTTTCCAGTCCCAACCTTTACAAATCATACGACCTCCGTATGTTTATATAATACTATATTTACCAAAAAATTACAATACAAAAACAATACAAAGTGCAATATAAAAATTCGACGTTACGTCGATTCGCGCTAAAAATATTTTAATAAAATGAAAAATATAAAATATTTATACTTAATGCTAAAAATTATTTTCTATCGCAAAACGAGCTGTGTGGATTGATGACTAGAAATGGTGCTGAAATGCGGGGCGAATCAAATAATGTTGATTATGATAATGGGTACTTATGTTTAAAACTGTAACGTATCTAAAATAATTCTAAATTATAGGGCTAATTAAAATTTAAATAAATCGATTAAATCGGATAAATAATAATTAATTGGTATTTGTAAATGAAAAGTGATGATAGATTCTGTAAAACACAAAACATACCTTTTAGCCGTTTCAAAACTCAAATTTTTTAAGTTGTTAAAACAATGTTTTGTTGTCGTGATTGGCTATCTTGAAGATGCCTGAAAAGCTGCCTATTGTTCAAATTTACTCAAAAAGTATTCTAAAAATCGAGTAATTTTATAATAATTTTGCCCAAGTATTCTATAAAACAACGTTTTATAGAATACTTGGGCAATGCAAGGAGAGGGTGGGGTATGTAAAAATGGTAGCAAGAGTTACTCCGATGAAACCGCAATGCGAGTGAGAACACAACACGCAATGCAAGCAACACATGCGATTTTATGCGGTTTAAAGTGAATTTTTAAGTAGATTAGTGCGTATATAAAAGCGATTTAAGATAAGGCAGAAAAGCTACATTTTTTCATAAGAAACGCAGAAAAGGGGTGCAGAGTTAAAGTGAAAATGTGTATTGAAAAAATGCAAATTAAGTAATTTTGCGCCTAAATTTATCCTGTAAGTTTTGATAAAGAGCGTAACTGTTGGCAAAAAAAACATACAGCGTGATGAGTGATAGCACCAAACACCGCGGCGGTTGAATGAATTAAAAAATCATATTTACGATTTACATCGGCGACGATTTCTCCGCTATATTTTGAATATGTACAAATAAATCAAAAATGGATAAGGAATATGCTTTCAAACGTTATCGAATTGTCTTGCGGTGACAATTCAAAAAAAAGTGGACGTGTAAAGTATCTTATAAATACAAATAACAATGTAGGTTGGGTAGGCTAAGCAAACAAAAAAACCGCCGAAGCGGTTTTTTTGTATTAGCGTCATTACTAAAAAAATGTTTCACCCCAAATAATACGCTAATCGGTGGCTGCGTCATAAGTGCCACTTGTCCACGCATTGCGTTGGGACACTGAGGGGAATTTCAGTATAAAGGAAGATAAAATAAATGTCAAGTAATAAAAAGAAACGATATAAGCTTTAAAAAGCGAAAAAAAATTAAGCATAGTCGTGTAGATATAATGGAGATGTGTTGCAGTAAAATTGGCTTTACACTATTTTACAATAGAAGCAGTAGGATTGTTGCAAATTTAAAGACTGAATAAAAAAAACAAAAAAACCGCCGAAGCGGTTTCTTTGTATAAGGACCTTAGCGGTTAAAATTTATAGGTTCCTGCATCGTCCTTATCGGTGGCTACTTTTCGAACTGCCACTTGCCCGCGCACGCGCGTAGAGGGCACCACGGAACCAGCGTACCGACATTTAAGGTACGTGAAAGATTATAGGTGAGAAAATGGAAATTGTCAAGACAAAAAA
>JAQYCY010000028.1:0-14126 GCA_028724485.1 Bacillota bacterium
AATCAGGGCGACAACATTGTAAAGCCGCTTCAACGCTTTGTCGATATGAACGTTTACGGAAAGGAGTACAATCCGAAAATTAAGGTTGCGGTTGCTTCGATGGGCAACGACGCAGGTATAATCGGTGCGGCGGCTTTATGTCTACAATAGATTTGAATTTAATTAAAAAACTTTTACTCACCGTCGAAAAACCTTCAAGATATACGGGCGGTGAGTTCAATACGCCCGACGTGAAAAAACCGCATAGGGCGTCTTTTTGTTTTTGTTTTCCCGACATTTACGAAATAGGAATGTCTAATCTCGGCTTGCAAATTTTGTACGACGTTATAAACAACGACCCTGATTTTGTTGCCGAGCGTTGCTATGCGCCGTGGACGGATTTCGGCGAGAAGTTAAGAGAAAACGATATTCCGCTTTTTTCGCTCGAAACGAAAACTCCGCTCAAAGATTTTGACGTGGTCGGTTTTTCCGTTCAGTTTGAGTTGCTTTACACAAACGTTCTTTATATGTTGGAGCTTGCAAAAATTCCGTTCAGAGCCTCTGAACGTAACGACAGCTATCCGCTGCTTATTGCAGGCGGACCTTGCGCAGTCAATCCGGAGCCTTTTAAGGACTTTTTTGATTTGATAGTCATAGGCGAGGGCGAAGAAGTCGACCTCGAAGTTTTAAGGCAAACGGCTTTGGCAAAAGAACAGGGCATAAGCAAAAAAGAACTTCTTGAAAGGCTCGCGAAAATCGAAGGCTTTTACGTTCCGTCCGTACATAAAAAGGGCGAAAAGGTGACGAAAGCGGTTGTTAAAGACTTTGAAAACGCTCCCGTGCCGACAAGACCGCTCGTTCCGAATTTGAACATAATTCACGACAGAGTGGTTATGGAACTTTATCGCGGTTGCGCGTCGGGTTGCCGTTTTTGTCAGGCGGGGTTTTATTACAGACCGATAAGAGAAAAAAGCGCGGACAGAGTGGCGTATCTCGCCAAGTCGGCAATAGACGCAACGGGCTATGAAGAATTGTCGCTTTGCAGTTTGTCTACGGGCGATTACAGCTATCTCAAAGAGCTGATTTTTGACCTTAAACAAATCACGGACGAAAGGAAAGTAAATTTGTCTTTGCCGAGTTTGAGATTGAACAGCTTTGAAGGCGAGATTGCTCAAAACAGCCGTCGTAGTTCTTTGACTTTTGCGCCCGAAGCAGGAACGCAAAGACTCAGAAACGTTATAAACAAGAATATTTCCGACGATGATATAAACAATATCGGCAAGGCATTTGCCGTCGGCTATCAAAGTGTTAAACTTTACTTTATGATGGGGCTTCCGACCGAAACGAACGAAGACCTTGACGGAATCGCCGAAATTTGCCAAAGGCTTAGGGCTTTATATTATTCCGAAAAAAGACAAAGACCGCTTAGCATATCGGTCAGTTGTTCGGTGTTTATTCCAAAGCCTTGCACGCCGTTTCAATGGGCAAGGCAAATTACCATTAAGGAGATGCTTGAAAAGCAAGAGTATTTGAGGGGGAAACTTAGGGAAATTAAAGGCGTAAAATTTTCATGGCACGGCGCAGAATCGTCGAAACTCGAAGCGGCGCTTGCGCGCGGCGGCGAAGAATTGTCGGACGTCATCGAAGAAGCCTATAAAAGCGGCTCGAAATTCGATAGTTGGTCGGAATATTTCGATTGGGAAAACTGGCTTTCGGCTTTTGAAAAATGCGGAATAGATATAAACGATTATTCTAGAGAATATTCGTTAGACGAAGACCTGCCGTGGGATTTTATCGATACGGGAGTTCCTAAGAGTTACTTTAAAAAAGAATACGAAAAAGCGTTAAAGGGCGAAACCACAAGAAATTGTCGAAACGGCTGTAACGGCTGCGGAGCGTCGAAACTCGGGAGGTGCACCATTATATGATACTCTTGAAGTTTGAAAAAACGGAAGGCTTTTGTTATATTTCCCACGTCGACACTTTAAGGCACTTTCAAAGAATATTCAGAAGAATGAACGTAAAAGTCGAATATTCAAACGGTTTTAATCCGCATATGCTCATTTATTTCTCATCGCCGCTGCCGCTCGGTTTGTCATCGCTAGCCGAATACGTTTGCATAGCTTGCGATACTTCGGCAAATGAGTTTTTGGAACTTTACAACAAAAATTGTCCCGTCGGGCTTAAAGGAATAAGCGCGGTGAACGTCGAAAAAAATCCGAATTTGCAAGCGAACGTCGTTGCGGCTAAATATCTTTTTAACGACGTTTTAAGGACGCATGACCGCTATATAGTGACATACGAAAAGAAAGGCGAAGAAGTGACGGAAGACGTAACGGCAAAAATTTTCGAGATAAACGGTCGCGAGGCGATTTTAGCTTCCGGCGCGGAAAATCTTCGCCCCGACAGATTGGCGTCTATATGCTCGGATTGCGACATAACACAAATAGTAAAAACGAATCAATATTTAAAAATCGGAGATAAACTCGTCGACGTCGACGAATATTACAACTTATGAGTAAACTTTATCTTGATTATAATCCGCAATACGTCAGAGTCGCATTGACGGACGAAAAAGGCGAACTTGAAGATTTCTTCATTGAGAAGACCGCAATGCGCGGACCTGTGGGGAATATCTATAAGGGCAAAGTCGAAAACGTACTTTCAAGTATGAAAGCAGCGTTTGTAAATTTGGGACTCGAACGAAACGGCTTTTTGCACGTAGGTCAGTCGCTGCTCGAAAAGAAAGAAACCGAAACGAAACTCAACTTATCGGCAGGCGACAGCGTTATGTGTCAGGTCGTAAAAGACCAGTTCGGCGAAAAAGGCGTAAGATTGTCACTTGACATAACTTTGCCGGGGCGTTACGTCGTATACGTTCCGAACGCCGATTTTGTTAGCGTGTCTAGAAGAATTCCGTCGGAAGAAAGAAAAGCGGAACTTGAAATGCTCGTTAAAGGCGCAATCGGCGGCGAGGCAGGCGCGATTTTACGAACGGCGTCGGAAAAGGCTTCGGACGAAGAAATTTTATCGGAGATAGACGAACTTAAAAAAATGTGGCTCGGCATAAAGGAAAAGTACCAAGCCGCGCCCGAAAAAACCGTCGTATTTAAAGAGGACGATTTGCTTTTCAGAACGCTCAGAGATTTTTCGTATTGCGACTTGTCCGAAATCGTGACAAACGACAAAACGGCGTATGATATGGCTGTTTCGGAATTTCCGAACGTTCACGTGACGTATTATGATAAGCCGCAAAACGTACTTGTTCATTACGGTTTGGGTTCGCAAATAGAAACTTTGACCAAAAGGGAAGTCGAACTTAAAAACGGCGGCTTTATCGTTATCGACAGAGCGGAAGCTCTTACCGCAATAGACGTAAATACGGGTAAGTTCGTCGGTGGAAAAAATCTCGAAGATACGGTTTTCCGCACGAATCTCGAAGCGGCGAAGGAAATTGCAAGGCAGTTAAGACTCAGAAACATAGGCGGAATAATCATAGTAGACTTTATAGATATGACCGACCCCGAACATAAGGCAAAACTTATGGAAACGCTCGAAAACGAAGTCAAAAAGGACGGAATGAGAACGACGGTTATGTCGATGACGTCATTAGGGCTTGTTGAGATGACGAGAAAGCGCAAGCGTGTTTCGATTGACAGTTATCTTTTGCAGAAGTGCCCGCATTGCGACAGGGGATATACGGTGTCGAACGAGCATCTCATTATGGGACTTCGTGAAAAACTTGTGAAGGTTCTTTGCGACAAGAGCATTTCGGCGGTTTTGCTCAAAGTAAATCCCGAAATAGCCGATAGTCTTTTTACGACAAGAATGTTGTCGCAAGAATGCGCGACTATATGGAAAGGCAAAAGAATTTACGTTGTGAGCGACGAAAACATACCGCGCGGAACGGAAACTATGCTCGCTATGGTCGGCTCGGTTTTGACGCTGCCGCCTGACGCCAGAATGTTATATTAGTTGCTTTTTTTGCCGTTTGGTGATATAATAAAAATATGAAAGCGTGGAAGATAGAAGGTCCGTCGGAGCTTGAACTTATCGAAACAAAATCGAAAAGAGCTGTAGGACAAATCAGAGTTAAATTGTCAACGTGCGCCTTGTCGGCAACCGACCTTGCGTACTATCGAGGCACAAACCACAGAAGCGGAATCGTTCCGTCGCACTCTGCGGTCGGTTTCGTCAGCGAGGCAGACGACGAAAGCGAATTGAAGCTCGGACAAAGAGTCGTCATTTCTCCGTATATCGACGACAGCGAAGTGGAAGTGGAAATTCCGAGTCAAAGAAAAATCAAAATAATGGGCGTTGACGTAGACGGCTTTTTGAGTGATTTCGTAAACGTTCCGCAAAACAACGTATACGTTTTGCCTGAGGGAATAAAAGACGAAGAAGCCGTTTTTATCGACTATATCGCGCTTGCAAATCAAGTTATCGAAAACTTCGATTTTGAAAAAGGCGATTATCTTCTCATTATCGGAGCGTCTACTTTCGGACTTGTCATTGCGCAACTTGCGCTCTATTATCAGCTTGTGCCTATCATCGTAGACAAGTATGACGACAGATTGAAACTTGCCGAAGAATTGGGCGTTTATTATACGGTGAACTTCCGCCGCGACGACGTAGACCTTGTGCTTAAAGAAATAACGGGCGGACGAATGGCGGACTTTACCGTGTTCGAGCCGAGAGAACTTCCGTTTTCGCTTGCGCACGATTATACTCGCGAAGGCGGCACGGT
Source organism: Bacillota bacterium (assembly GCA_028724485.1). Lineage (GTDB taxonomy): Bacteria > Bacillota > Clostridia > Christensenellales > CAG-917 > CAG-917. Next base: position 4,727 of record JAQYCY010000028.1, read on the forward strand.
TGTCGTGTCGGGATATAACAACTTCGTTATGAGTTTCGACGCCGACATAGAAAAGATTTTCGCAAAGCAAATCACCATTAAGGGCGTAAACAACGGCATCGACGAAATCACGTCCGCAATCAACTTTTTGGCTAACCACGTTGTAAGAACGGAAATTTTGGTCGGCGAAGTGTATGACTTTGAAGACGCGCCGAAAGCGTTTGAAGATTGCCAGCATCGAATTAAAAGTTACGGCAAAGTGCTTATAAAAACCAAAAATATGTAGCAATCATAGTTTGAAAAATCATATTGCAAGAAAAGTATCGAGAAAAGCATATCGCTAAAAAGAGATAAAAGAGATTATTGGTTTTTTAAAGTTTAGTTTTTAAGAATTAAAAACTTATATAAAAACTTTGTAAAAATGCAAACAAAAGTTTATAGTCGGTTTTTAATAAGTTTGTAAATAGTAGATAATTTAATTTGCGAACGCTCAGTTCTAAATTGGATTAAATCAAAAATTTACAAACGTTTAATCTTAGATTGAATTAAGAATTTGTGAATTTAATTTAAATTAAATTAAAAATTGCATACTTTTAATTTAAACCCGAGATTTGAAAAAGAGCAACCTTTGGTTGCTCTTTCTAATTTTACTATTCATTTTACTGTTTCAGAATAGATTTAATTCTTGATATAATTATTCTTTTAATTTAATTATTCTTTTAATTTAATTGTTTAATTGATTTAATTATTTAATTGTTATTTTTATTTTCGACGCTTTTTTTGTATGCTTCTAACGCTCTTGCGAGTTGGTCGGGGCAGGAAGTACCTGCTCTGCACGAAACGCCTTTTAAAGTGTCTATGATATAGTCGATGTTCTTGCCGATGACAAGACGGCTTATACCTTGCAAATTGCCGTTGCAACCGCCGATAAATTTAACGTCGGTGAGAATGTCGCCGTCGACGTCGAAAAGAATTTCTCTTGAACAAGTGCCTTGCGTTTTATAACTGTACATAAATTCTCCTGTTAGTTTATATTTTGTTTGCGTTTTTGCGTTACTCAATCAACGTGTCTTGAATAAGCGAAAAGGTGTCCGCCGCTTTGTCTGCCCAGTTTTTGTAGATATATCGTGCCATTTGGCGGTCGGTGACTACAAGTCGCAATTCCATAAGTGTGGTTATGTCGTTTTTAATTTTCATAATTACGGTGTACGTACCGTCTGAGTTTTTTGAATAATCGCAAAAATACTGTTGTCTGCGTTTGTAGCGCATTCGATTTTCACGAGTATATTTTGTGATTTCGTCACGTATATGTGACGGAATTCTGGTGTAGAACAGGGCAAGGCAACTTGTGCCGTCCTGCGTAATGTTGATATAGTCAGACCTCGGGACTCTGTAAAGCAAATTTGTTTCAAGGAGTTCGTCAAGGCATTGTTTGCAGTCGATATACCTAAGCCAATTATTGTCGGAAGTGCATAAGTCAAGCACTGTCGATTCTTCAAGCGGAATCGCCATTTTTTCGAAAACGAACAGTACTATTAACTTTTGGGCGCGGCTGTCGAGCGTTGCCGGATTATCTACGTCGTACACTTCTGTTTCTCCTTGGTGGAAACGTATTGTATCATACAAAAAATTTTATTTCAACATTTTGTGACAGATAATTTTTTGATACAAGTTGTGCCGTTTAAAAAACGGCGAGGCACAAATTGTGCCGCTAAAAAGCAAAAGGGCTTTGTGTTATTTAGAAATTATAGCCAAAGCCCTTTTTAATGCGAATTGCCGATAACCTTGAAAAACCGTGTTTTAACAAAATGACTTGGCAAAATTATTTTGTTCTACAATTAGAAATTATATAGCAATATAGCTTAGTTATTTTTTGTGCAAGTATTGACGATAAATCTTGCAAAACCGCAGTCACGCAAAAGGCTTTTGTTTGTAGGTTAGGTATTATAGTAGCGTTTTTATATCTTAGCCGTTTTAGCCGATAGCGTTTAGCTTTGCCTTTTAGGCGGCAATATAACTTTTGCGCAACTATTTTTTTGCGCAAGTATTGACGATAAATCTTGCAAAGAATTGCGTAGCTTGTTCCATAGCGTCCTTTGTCGTTCTTTCGTTAAGCCCGTGAATTCTCGGTTGGTCGTCTTTGCCGTTGACAAAAGGAGCAAATCTAAACACGTTGTCGGAAACAGGAGAATAAAATCTTGCGTCCGATGCGGCAATAAACATATAAGGAAGCGCAACGGTGTTCTCAAAAACTTCGCTTATTGTTTGTTCGAGCATTCGATAGCCGTGACAAGTTATGTCGCTGACAGGCGTAGGGGCGGTGTAGGCGGCGGTTACGACTTCGACGTTTTTGCCGCAAACTTTTTTAAGGTGCTTTATGACGTCCTTATCCGTTTCGCCTGTCATAATTCTGGTGTTAAGGTTGACTCTGACTTCGTTAGGCAAAATATTTCTTGCGTTTGCGCCCCAAAGCATAGTAGGAGCGAACGTCGTTCTGACAAGAGCGTTTGTCATACTGTCTGCAAGCGTAAGTACCTTTTTGACGAGTGGCGACAAAATATCACGGTTTGCAAACACAAATTTGAGCGCGCCTTTTGTGTGCGGCGCAAGCGCTTTAAAGGTGTTTACGGTAACATTTGTCCACTTGGTTTTCATCGGGTGTTTTTGAAGATTGACAAGGGCTTTTGCCATAATGCCCACCGCGCTTCTACGTTTAGGATTGCTTGCGTGTCCGCCCGTATGTCTGACGACAAGCTCGAAATCGGAATTACCTTTTTCGCAAATGCCGACCATAGCGAGCATTTTGTTTACGCCGAGCATTCTGCCGTCCAAAACAACGCCGCCTTCGTCGAGAACGAATTCAAACTTTATACCCTTTTGGACAAAGTATTCGACGATTTTCGGCGCGCCTTCAAAACTCGTTCCCGGTTCTTCGTCGTGACCGAAGCAGAAATATACGCCACGCTCGAACGTCTGACCGTTTTCGAGCAGTTTTTCCATAGCTTCCATAAGCGCAATCATATGGTTTTTCATATCGAGCGCCCCTCTGCCGTAGATAAAGCCGTCTTCCGTTATAGTGCCCGAAAAAGGCGGATATTCCCAGCCTTCCGGATTTGCGGGAACGACGTCCTGATGCGCCAAAAAGCAGGCGGGCTTCAATTCGGCGTTTTCGCCCTTAAAGTGATAAACGAGCGAGTAGCCGTTGATAATCGTAAGTTCCGCTGTTTTGTGAATGAGCGGAAATGTGGTTTTTAAATATTGTCTGTATTTTTTAAAAGGTTCGTCTTGTCCTTCATATTCCTCCACCATCGAAACAGTCGGAATTTGAATTGCTCCCGAAAGGTCTTTTGCGATTTTTTCCTTGTCGAGGTCGAGCTTTGGGTAATCGCCGTGTTTAGGCATTTTTTTAGGACGGATACAAACTGTCCTTAAAATCATAAACAAGAGTAAAGCTCCGATTGCCGCCGCAATAGCGATTAAAACGATTTTGTAGGTTTCCATAATTGCCTCTTTATTTAAGTATTGTTATTAAGTAGTATTGTTACGATTTTAAACGGCTCTTAATAAGCTCAAAGACGGGCACTATTAAGTGACCGATATTAGCAAAGCGACGGTTTAAAATTAAGCGCGATAAAAGCGGGATAATTTAAAAATCATAAATCATACGATGAGTACGCAGACAATTAAACCGCAGATAAGTATGCAGATTGTAAGGCTTAATTGCAAGTTTCGAGCCGATTTTAAGCACAAAGATTATTATATTACATATAATATCAAAATACAAGAGTTAGCGGCAGATAAATTTGCACAGGCTCGACGTCCGACGACAACCGATGATTTACGTCTTTTTGCAGGCGACCTGAAAGGCAAAAATAAACATAAAAGTTGACATAACCGCATTTGAAATGTATGATAAAAGCAGTGAGGAAATTATGAAAAAGTTTTTAAGTATATTTCTTGTATTGGCAGTGTTAGTCGCTTGCGTTGTGGTTTGTACGGCGTGCGGCAAAAATAACGACAATGACGAGTTCGCTATTTTCAAAACGAATAACTTTAAAGATTACGCAACGCTCGATTTGAATTATGACGATTTTCCTACCTTGAACGCGGAAGCGAGATGGCAAGGGCTTTATTTCGTTAAGGGCTATCAGAAGGCAACAGACGCACACAAACTTGCGCTCAACAATTCGACGGGTGAAAGGCGACAAGTGCCGATTGAAATTCCTGCCGAGGGCGAGGAGTTTGCTAACGCATTTGATCCCGAAAAACCGAGCCTTATCATTATTCACGGCGTGCAGATGGGTGACGGCAGGCAGTCAAACGCATATTATTGGATTGATAACGGAACGTCTTCAGAGCAAACGGAAGTAGGCGACGACCTTTCGACTTTCTTTTATTATGCAGACAAAAACGCCGACAAAAAAGCGTGGAACGTTTTTTATTTTCACTATGAACAATTCTGTGACGCGGAAGGCAGCGGAAAAGAAGTCGCAAACATGGCGGCGGCTGTCAGTAAAATCGTTCAGGCGTGCTGGACTATGGGTGAAGATAACAAAGGCTCGAAGATTATCGAAGCCGATTATATCGACAATGCAAATCCGGGAGACGGCAAGTGGAGCGAAAAGGCGGCTTTTAACGGCGCAATTTGCGAATTTTTTGCGGCAGAATATACCCGTATGATAAACAGCGTCGTGAATAAATATCCTGATTTTAAAACCAATCACGAGGAAATCAGAATTGCGGCGCACTCGATGGGCGGCGTTATGACAACTTCGTCGATAACTTTACTTACGGCTTTGGCTGACGCAAATAAAATAGACGCCAAACTTCTTCCTAATCGTCTTGCTCTTTTGGACCCTTACGTCGGCGACTATGCAGACAGCGACCTTACGGTAGCTTGGTCGGGCAAGAAGATAGGTAATTTCAGAACGGCATACATAAAAGGGCTTAAATATTATAAAAAGGTGACGGGCGGCGTCGTTGAATTTTACGTCAACAGCACGATGGGCTTTGTTCCGTATACGGCAGGCGCTCATGACAATCCGCTTCGTTACGAAAAAGAGCTTAAAGAAATTTGCGCATACACCGTTTTGTATCCTTATTACAGAAACGTAGATATTGGGACGGCGCAAATGGGCGCAGGACACAACGCCATAAGGGAGTGGTATTTTTACAGTTACACGGTTAGCCCGATAAGCGTTTATGCCGAGAGCGACGTTTCGCTTGTAAATAGGAGATGGCAAATAAACGCGAACGCTACTGCGCTTAACTATTGCGCTTCGGCGTCGCTTCCGACAAGCGAACTTAAAAAGATAGTGGGCAAGCCGTCCATTCAAAAGGTAAAAATTCCGAGCAGCGTTTCCGAATGTATTTCGCCTGTGTGCAGGATTAAGGTCATAAGAGACGGTGTGGAAACTTCAAAGCAAACTCACGTTTTTATTCCGTTTAATTAGACAGGCAAAAACCGTGCTAAAATAGTTGCTATTTTCACGCAAATGTGGTTTACTATTACTAAATAATAATGTAAAAAGGGCGATAAGCCATTTGATATTTTTATAGACTAATTTGGAGGCAAAAAACAAGATGAACAAATTTGTACAAAAATTTGTAGACGAAAACGTTGAGCTTTGTCAACCTGAAAAGGTCGTTTTAATCGACGGCAGCAACGAGCAACTCGAAGCATTGAGAGCAGAAGCGGTTGCAACGGGCGAAATGATTAAGCTTAATCAAGAACTTCTTCCTGGTTGCTACTTGCACCGCACCCTTCCTAACGACGTCGCTCGTGTCGAAGGCAGAACGTTTATTTGTACCGAAAAACAAGAAACGGCAGGACCTACAAACAACTGGCTTCAAAAAGACGAAGCATACGCAATGCTCAAAGAACTTTACAAAGGTTCTATGAAGGGCAGAACGATGTATATAATTCCTTATTCGATGGGCGCTGTCGGAAGTCCGTTCAGCAAAATCGGAATCGAACTTACCGACTCTATCTACGTTGTCCTTAACATGGCAATTATGACGAGAATCGGTCAAAAAGTTTTGGACAGCTTGGGCGAGAGCAGCGATTTCGTTCGCGGTCTTCACTCAAAAGCAGATATCGATCCGGAAAAGAGATATATCTGCCAATTCCCTGAAGAAAACGTCATTATGTCAATCAACTCGGCATACGGCGGAAACGTTTTGCAAGGCAAAAAGTGCTTTGCTCTTCGTATAGCTTCATATCAAGGCTGGCAAGAAGGCTGGATGGCAGAGCATATGCTCATCTTAGGTCTTAAAAAACCAAACGGCGAAAAGAGATATATCGCCGCCGCTTTCCCGTCTGCATGCGGAAAGACGAACCTTGCAATGCTTATTCCGCCAAAGGAATATCTTGAAAAAGGTTATGCAATCGAAACGGTAGGCGATGACATCGCTTGGATAAGAGTAGGCAAGGACGGCAGACTTTACGCAATCAACCCTGAAAACGGCTTCTTTGGCGTTGCTCCGGGAACGAACGTTAAGTCAAACCCTAACGCTCTTGCTTCGACAAGAAAGAACACCATCTTCACCAACGTTTGCCACAATATGGAAAACAACACCGTTTGGTGGGAAGGTCTTGACAAAAACCCTCCAAAGAACGCAATCGACTGGAAGGGCAATCCTTGGCACGAAGGCATGGTAGACGAAGAAGGCAAGCCGATTAAAGCGGCTCACCCGAATTCAAGATTTACCGCACCTGCAATCAACTGCCCGTGCATTTCGCCTGATTTTGAAAATCCGGACGGAGTACCTCTTGACGCAATCATCTTCGGCGGAAGAAGAGCAAAAACCGCTCCGCTCGTTTACGAATCGAAGAGCTGGGAAAACGGCGTTTTCGTAGGTTCTATCATGGCGTCTGAAACGACGGCTGCCGCAAGCGGCGCAGTCGGCGTAGTTCGTCGTGACCCTATGGCTATGCTTCCTTTCTGCGGCTACAATATGGGCGACTATTTCGCACATTGGCTCGATATGAAAAACAAAGCGACGAAGCTTCCTAAAATCTTCAACGTAAACTGGTTCAGAACGGACGACAACGGCCACTTTATTTGGCCGGGCTTTGGCGACAATATGAGAGTTCTTGACTGGATTATTAAGCGCTGCGAAGGCGCCGTCGATGCAACCGAAACCGCAATCGGATACGTTCCGAAGGCGGAAGATATTAACATAAACGGATTAGACATCGACATCGACACGTTAAAGGGCTTGCTCAACGTCGACAACGAAATGTGGAAGAAAGACGCTGAAGGCATTGAGGAGTTCTACAAGAAGTTTGGTGATAAACTCCCTAAGGCATTAAGAGCTGAGCTTGACACATTGAAAGCAAATCTCGAAAAATAATTTTAAGGGGTGACACCAAAGTGTCACCTCTTTTTGTTAGAACTTGCAATCGCAGTCAAACAACAATTGGCGAAAACGGCGTTTAAACTAAGATTGATAACGATTGCAAAACTTCATAAGTTTACGCGAGTTAATGTTTAAAAAACGCAAATAATAAACGTAACGACTATGATGACGGACGAAAGAGAATTTAAGCAATATGGAACTTTACGAGAAATATATTAAAGAAGAATTGAACAGTGACGGAACGCTTAGAGCCATAAGTTTTGACGCTCCGAAGAATTTCAACTTTGCTTACGACGTTGTGGACGAATTTGCAAAGACAGAGCCTTCGCGCAAGGCTATGATTTGGGTTGCCGACGACGGTTCCGACCGAATTTTTACCTTTAAGGATATTAGTCTATTGTCAAATCAAGTTGCGAATTTCTTCACCGATATGGGAGTAAAGCGCGGCGACAGAGTTATGCTTATTCTTCGCCGTCATTACGAATTTTGGTTAGCCATTGTTGCATTGCACAAAATTGGCGCGATTGCGATACCTGCAACCGACCAGCTGAAAAAAAAGGACGTCGTGTATCGTATCGAAAAAGCAGGCGTAACGACGATTGTCTGCACGGCTGACGGAACTATTTCGGGCGAAGTCGAGAAAGCGGCAAGCGAAAAGAGCGTAAAGAATCTCATCATTGCAGGCAACAAGGACGGCTGGACGAGTTTTTCAAAGGCTTATGAATATCCGACCGAGTTTGAAAGACGAGAAACGGACATCGACGACATAATGCTTATGTACTTTACGTCGGGAACAACGTCCTATCCGAAAATGGCGGCGCATACGTATAGTTATGCTTTGGCGCATTTTGTTACGGCAAAATGGTGGCATTGCGTTAAAAAGGACGGAATTCATTTCACCGTTGCCGAAACGGGTTGGGGTAAAGCCGTTTGGGGCAAACTTTACGGTCAATGGCTTTGCGGCGCATGCGTGTTTACCTTTGATTTTTCAAAATTTGACCAAGACAGAGTTTTGAGAATGATTGAAAAATACAAAATCACGACTTTTTGCGCTCCGCCGACCATTTATAGATTTTTAATCAAAGCAGACCTTTCGCATTACGACCTTTCAAGCCTTGTCTATGCAACGACGGCAGGCGAAGCGGTCAATCCCGAAGTCGTAACGCGTTTTAAGGAAGCGACCGGACTTACGCTTATGGAAGGCTTCGGACAAACCGAAACGACGCTGACCGTTGCGAACTTAAAGGGAATGACTCCGAAACTCGGTTCGATGGGAAAACCTACGCCGCAGTACAAACTCGGCTTGTTGAATTCCGACGGCACTATGACGCCTAACGGCGAAGTCGGCGAAATCTGCATCGACATTTCGGAAGGCAGACCTTTCGGACTTTTCAAAGAATATTATTTAAGTCCCGACATCACGGCGGAAGCTATGCACGACGGCTATTATCACACGGGCGATATGGCTTGGCGTGACGAAGACGGCTATCTCTATTACGTCGGAAGAACGGACGACCTTATCAAGTCGAGCGGATACCGCATCGGACCTTTTGAAATCGAAAGCGTCCTTATGGAGCATCCGAGCGTTTTGGAATGCGCGGTCACGGGCGCGCCTGACCCTGTAAGGGGACAAGTCGTAAAGGCAACCATAGTTTTGGCAAAAGGCTTTGTCGCAAGCGACGAGCTTAAAAAGGAAATTCAGACCTACGTCAAAAATGCGACCGCACCGTATAAATATCCGAGAATTATCGATTTTGTCGAAGAACTTCCAAAGACCATAAGCGGCAAAATCAAACGCACGGAACTTAGAAAATAAAAAAGTTGAGATTTAAAAAAGCTGACGAATATATCGTCAGCTTTTTTAATTTGTGCATGTGATTTTTCTTTATTCAAATTGTCAGCGGTGGGAAAATTGGCAAAATACGGCAGGAGTTTCGGCCGGCAGGCAGTAGTTGGCAATAAAAAAACAGATAAAATATTGACAAAAACATCTTGGCATAGTAAGATTATGCTGTATACTTGGATAATTAGGATATTTATGCTCTTTTAAGACGGCTTT
>JAQYCY010000029.1:0-5721 GCA_028724485.1 Bacillota bacterium
AATTACGTTCACCCTTTTCTGTTTCTAATAACATACGCCTTTCCCATTGTTTTCGATTTTTTGCCACAAATTTCAGCTTAAATATTTCGCCGTTTTTTGCCTAAAACGTTTATTGCAAAGTTCGACAAAATAAAAGAATAAACGCGCAGATATCAGCATTTTATCTTATTGTTTGCTATAATACGTATATGATAGAATTGAACTTGACAAAGTTTTTAGGCGCGTCGAATTTTGTATAAATCAAAAAAAGTCGAGTTTTTGAAACTTTCGGTATTGACAAAACTAACGTTTTGACCGACTATATTTATGGAGGTGCTTATGAAATTTACCGTACTTATCGATGACAAACCCGTTGACGGCTTTAAAACCGAACACGGACTTAGCATATACGCCGAAACAGGTGATAAAAAAATTCTTATAGACACGGGGGCGTCGCCTGCGTTTACGTCAAACGCCGAAACCTTAGGCATCGATTTGTCTAAAATCGACTGCTGCTTTCTGTCACACGGTCACAACGACCACTGCGGCGGACTTGAATCTTTTCTTGAGAAGAATCACACGGCTAAGGTGTATTTGCAAGTGGATTGTTTTTCCGACTTGATTTCTATGAGAAACGGCGAACGAAAAAGTATAGGGCTTGACAGCTCACTTTTGACAAACGAGCAAATTATACCGCTTGACGGCGGACTTATGCTCGATGACGATATGTTAATCTTCAAAGGCGTGGAAGAAGTTCACCCCACATCGTCACTCAATCTTACGCTGTTTAAACGCGACGGCGATTTTGTTTGTCTCGATGAGTTTGAACACGAACAGTATCTGCTGCTTTTTGACGGCGCTGTCAGCGTGCTTATATGCGGCTGTGCGCACTTGGGCATAGCAAACGCAATGGAACGAGCAAAAGAAATAACGGGCGAATATCCTATGATAGTTATAGGCGGTTTTCATATTCAACTCGGCGATTTAATCGAATCTGACGAATACATCGAAGAACTTGCGCAAACCCTAAAATCTTTCAATTCGACCTACTACACTATGCACTGCACGGGAATCGAAGGCTTTAAAAAACTCAAAGAAATTTTAGGCGATGATATAAAATATCTTCAAACAGGCGACACGATAGAGTTTTAACTTAACGTCGTTTTGACCTATGGTAATATCGGCATAAACGCATTTAGTAAACAGTCGTGCGGCAACTTGTGTTGTCACTTGATATAACGCCATTCGTTGCGCTATACTTAACTTAATGTTTAAACCCTATCGACGACTTAAAATAAAACCAAATAAAATTCGATATGTTTTTAAAACTCTATAAAATGCGTATCATTAATAAAAAATGCAACCTTTCGGTTGCATTCTTGTTTTTCTACCCATACCTTTTGGTGGCATTTTCGTTGCCTTCTTAGTTGCCGTTTTAATCTAAGCGGCAATCGAATCTCCGCCATTCGGGTTTTACAAATCTGTTTTATAAATTTAGCTATAAACTTTATAAACCTAATTTTGCTTTTTCTTGTTGCATTGAAAACGCCACAAGTCTGCGCACATATCGTCAAGGTTTCTTTTTGCGCTCCAACCGATAAATTCCTTTGCAAAGTCGGGACTTGCATAACAAGACGCTACGTCACCCGGACGTCTGTCTACGATTTCGTACGGAACCTGATGACCGCAAGCCTTTGAAAACGCCTTAATCATATCGAGTACGCTATACCCTATTCCCGTTCCGAGATTGACTGCGGTCGCGCCGAACTTTTCGATATTGTTAAGCGCCGCAAGATGTCCTTCCGCAAGGTCCATAACGTGAATATAATCTCTGACTCCCGTTCCGTCCGGCGTCGGATAATCGTTTCCGAAAACCTTTACGCAAGGCAAAACGCCTGCCGCAACCTTTGCCACAAAAGGCATAAGGTTGTTTGGAATTCCGTTCGGATCTTCGCCGATAAGTCCGCTTTCGTGCGCTCCGACAGGATTGAAATAACGAAGCAAAGCGATATGCCAGCTGTTGTCCGCCTTGTAAACGTCTTTTAATACGTTTTCAAGCATAAACTTCGTTGCGCCGTAAGGGTTTGTGACTCCGCCGACAGGACTGTCTTCTGTAAGCGGCAATTTTTCAGGCGTTCCGTAAACCGTTGCCGACGACGAGAATACAAAATTCTTCACGCCGTGCGCCGCCATTACTTTCAATAAAACAAAAGTCGAAGTCATATTGTTGTCATAATACAAAAGCGGCTTAGCGCAACTTTCGCCGACCGCTTTAAGTCCTGCAAAATGTATGACGGCATAAATATCGTTTTCGTCGAAAATCTTATTCATGAGTTTTTCGTCGCGAACGTCGCCTTCATAAAACTTTACTTTTTTGCCCGTAATTTTTTCAACGCTTTCTACTGCGCTTATATCGCTGTTGCAAAAGTTGTCGACAGCAACGACGTTGTATCCGCCATTCAATAAAACTACGTTTGTGTGTGACGCAATAAAGCCTGCGCCGCCTGTAACAAGAATGTTTTTCATAATCTATCCTTTTTTGTTTTTTTACTTTTCTTCTTTATCGACTTTTCTTTTGTTTGTTTTCTTCTTAATTATAAACTCGGCAAGACTTATTTTCAATGGTTTTGTCGGCTTTTTTCTTCAATTTTTTCTTTTACGGCTTCAAGAGCCTCAAAATAACCGTCAAACCCTTTGCCCGAAATTTTCTTAAACGCAACAAGCGAAACGTAACTGATTTTGCGAAAATCTTCGCGGCTGTCTACGTCCGTCAGATGAACTTCGACGGTCGGAATATCGACTGCTTTTATTGCGTCTAAAATTGCAACCGACGTATGCGTGAATGCGGCGGGATTTATGATAAGTCCGTCGTAACGGCCGTACGCAAGTTGAATTTTTTCTACGATTTCGGTTTCGCTGTTCGACTGGCAAACCTTAACTTTGACACCTATCGATTTTGCTTTTTCCTTTATAAAGCGTACTAAATCCTTATAGGTATTTTTGCCGTAAAGTTCGGGTTCGCGAAGTCCCAATAAATTTAAATTTACGCCGTTAAGAACTAATATTTTCATCTAAACCCACCTTTTTTAAAATTTCTTTTGCCACCGACACTACGTCTTTGTCGTTTGAAACGATAACGTCTTGCGCCGCCATATAATAGTTTTTGCGCTTTTTCTTTAATGCCGCAAAATCGTCTATGTTTTTTACGAGCGGTCTTCCGTTAAGGTCGCTCGGAATTGCGTCGCGATTAAGCAAAACCAAAACTCCGTTTTGCTTTAAGTTGTATACGTTCTCAAGGTCAAGCACCGCTCCGCCGCCCGTCGCAATTATTTTTTGCGACTTTTTTGCGATTTCTTTTATTACGGTCTTTTCGATTTTTCTAAATTCGCTTTCGCCGCCGCTTGCAAAAATCTCCGGAATTGTTTTCCCTTGTTTTTCGATTTCTTCGTCGGCGTCAATAAACTCAAATCCGCAAATTCGGCTAAGTTCTTTTCCTATGGTACTTTTGCCGCCAAAAGGCATTCCGATAAGAACTATATTTTTTAAAAATAAATTCGGTCTTTTGTCTATCGAAATTTCATTTTCGTCTTTAGCCCGTCCCGTAAAAAGTTCCTCGCTTGCCAAGGCTTGCCAGATAAGCATACTAAGTCCGTTTTGCCACTTTAAACCAAGCTCTTCCGCTTGCATAATAAGCGGCGTTTTGTCGGGGTTATAAATAAGGTCCATAACGCCGTCAAGATTTTTAAATGGCTTTAAATCCAAAATCCTGCCGTCGCAACGGGGACTCATTCCGACAGGCGTTGCGTTGATTATCACTTCGGCGTCGTAGTGCAAAAACAAATTGTTATAATTGTTTTCGCCTTTTCTCGATATGACGATAGGCTTGCCGCCAAGCTCCGTCACTGCTTTAACCGCCGCTTTGGACGCTCCGCCGCTTCCGAGAATAAGCGTTTTTTTGCCGTCAACTTCAAAATCCTTTTCGATTAACGCTTTTTTTAGACCGTATACGTCGGTGTTAAAACCGAATAGTTTGCCGTCTCTTTTCGCAATAGTGTTGCACGCTCCGACGCTTTCTACAAGTTTCGATTTTTCAACGTAAGGTAAAACGCTCTCTTTGTACGGAATTGTGACGTTAAGTCCGTCGAAATTTCGGCTCGTCAAAAACTCGCCCACCTCATCGCAGTTCAATTCTTTAAGCTCATATTCAAAGCCCTGACCGTTATGAATGGTTTTAGAATAGCTGTGTTTAAGTTTTTCGCCGATTAAATAGTACATAACTTTTCCGTTTTGGTTTTGCCCAAATCGCAAAACATATTCGCCTACAATTATACGACAAAGCCAAGCCTTTTGCAATATAGGACAAAAGCGTTTTATTTGAGATTTTATACGTCTATGCTATTTCCTGATAACTTCCTAAAAAAGCGAAACTTTCGCACTCGTTGTCGAGTTCGGCGATTATCGAAAGCGCTTCGTTTTTCGCCACGTTCGACTCGAAGTCAAGATAAAAAAGATATTCGAATTCCGTTCCTGCAACAGGTCTTGAAGAAAGTTTCGTAAGGTTCAGGTTCAATGCTGAAAATCTCGAAAGCGTACGATACAAACTTCCCGACTTATGCGGAAGCCCTAGTACAAGACTGATACGATTTGCATCTTCATAAATTTCAAAATCTTTTGAAATGCAGATGAAACGCGTATAGTTCTCTTCTTCGTTTTGTATTCCGCTTTTCAAAACTTTCAAGCCGTAAATCGAAGCGCACTCCGCAGACGCAATCGCCGCAATATCGTTTCTGTCGCTATTCGCGACCGTTTCGGCGGCAACAGCAGTATTTTGAACGAGAGTTACTTTAAGATGCGATTTTTCAATGAACTCGGCGCATTGTCCGATTGCTTGTTCGTGCGATATGACTTCCTTTACGTCTTTAAGCTCTACGCCCGCTTTTGCAAGCAAACTGTGCTTAATTTCGAGCTTGACGCTCTTTACTATATAAAACTTATATTCGTTAAGTAGATCGTAAACTCTGCCGACCGTGCCGAACGTGCTGTTGTCTATCGGCAAAACTCCGTATTTGCAAAGTCCTTTGTCAACGGCTCTGAATACGCTTTCGAAAGAATTGCAGAAACTTAGCGACGCGTCTTCAAAAATTCGTCTTGCCGCACTTTCGGAATACGCTCCCTCGATGCCTTGCACCGCAACCGATGCGCTTGTCGGAAACTTCTTGTAACCGTCAAGCAATTTTGACTTAATCTCGGCAGTCAATTTTGTGTCCTTGGACGTAAAATTGGTTTGATATGCTTTCGACGTTTCAAAAATAGTCTGATAAAGCATCGTCAGATATTTCTTCATTTCGGGCGTAGCTGAAGCCGTAATTCTGTCCAGAACTTCCTTTTCTCTCTTTCCGCTGGCAATCGGCAACCTTTTTAAATCTTTTTCTTTACCGATATCGGCTACTACTTCCATACGTCTAAGATAAAGTTTTACGATTTCATCGTCGATTTCATTCAATTTGTTTCTTAATTCTTCCATACGTTCTCCTTTAGTATTTCATCTAAAATCGCAAGCGCCGCCACGGCCTCCACAACCACGACCGCCCTTGTAACAAAGCACACGTCGTGGCGACCGACTGCTTTTAGCTTTTCGTTTTGCATTGTGCTTAGGTTTACGCTGTCTTGGCTTATGCCGATAGTCGGCGTCGGGTGAAACGCCGCTTTGAACTCAACGGGATTTCCGTTTGTCATTCCGCC
>JAQYCY010000030.1:0-3456 GCA_028724485.1 Bacillota bacterium
TAAAAATTCAAATAGCGTTAAAAATCGGTTATTCAATCTATTTTTACAAACGTCGCTAAATTTTGCCGTATGACTTATCGTATAATGCAACTCGGAGGGCGTATGAGAAAAATTGTTGTAACATCCGGCAAGGGCGGAGTAGGTAAAACCACGGTCGTCGCGTCGCTTGGAAGGGCTTTGTGCGATTTGGGGCAGAACGTGGTGCTTGTCGACGCTGACGTCGGACTTAACAATCTTGACGTTTGTTTGGCTCTTGAAAACAAGGTTGTTTACGACATAGTTGACGTGATATCGGGGCGATGTCGTGTTTCTCAGGCGTTGATTGAAGATTTAGAAAGCGGACTGTACGTTTTGCCGTCTGCTTCGGACAATCCCATCGTTACGGCGCAGACCTTTCGGAACGTGATCGACTCTTTGGTCGGTTTCGATTACGTGTTGATAGACTGCCCTGCGGGTATCGAAAACGGTTTTCACAGGGCGGTGTCCTCCGCAAGAGAGGCAATAGTCGTGACGACGCCGGCAGTATCGGCAATTCGAGACGCCGATAAAGTCATAACTCTGCTTAGCGGCTATCAACTTGAAAGCATATCGGTTGTTGTAAATCGTATTCGTGGAGATATGGTATCGAGGGGCGAAATGATGAGTCCGTCGGACATAACCAGACTTTTAAGAAGCGAACCTATCGGAATCGTTCCCGACGACGACCTTATAACTTTGTATTCGCAAGTAGGCAAAGTACCGGAATATGCCGCAAGCGATAAGGCGTTTAAGTATCTTGCCGAGAACGTGCATTACGGCACAAGAAAATTTTACGAATATAACAAATGGAGCTTTTGGTCGAGATTTAAAAGGAGAGCAAGATGAACAGTGCGGATTTTGCGGCGGATAGACTTAAAAACATTTTGATAAAAGACAAAGTTAAAGCTCAGCAAGGTTTTATAGACGTTTTAAAGGGGGATTTGTTAAGGCTGCTCGGAGATTATTTCGAGCTGTCGAGCGACGTTTACGTTGACTTGGAACTTTCCGACCGCGGAGATTTCGGTGTTTACGTTTCGGTGAAGGCAAACAGGATAAAACCGTTTGTCACTGCTTAGCGTTTATTGCCTAACTTGTGTCGCTTAAACTATGTTGTTTAGCGCTTAATGCTTAACTTGCGTCGCATTTATATTGCGCAAATATGCTGCACAAAGCGTGCTAAATAACTTCGGGCTGACTTATATTGCTTAAATTATAATGTCTTACTTGCGTCGCTTAGCTTATGATGCCTAATGCGTATGGTTAATTATATCGCTTAGCTTATTAAATTTCATAAAGTTTTCATATTTTAAAATTTCCTGTCATACCTTATAGCGAGGTGGCTTATGAAATTTGACGCTTTAAAAAAAGCAAAGGTTGAGATTGTCGAAAACGACTACGTTGAAAACAGAGTAGCGAAAGTCGAAGAAGGCGATTTCGTCAAAAAGGACGAAGTAATAGAAGAAAGCAAAAAATTCGGATTTTTAGACAGCGCTATTATCGCAACTGCCGTGGGCGGTTTTGCGTCGCTCGGCTATTTATGTTTTACGGTGGCAAAACTTGTCGGCGGCTCGTCGGTTATCGCTTCGATAGTAGCTAAACTTGTCACGCTTTAAAGGAAAAATTAAAATGCATCCGCTGTTTTTGGCAGTGGGTGTGGTTATGATTTTTCTCGGGCGGGGAGCGTCTTTTTTGTGGACGCTTCTTGCTTTGTTTTTTCATGAATGGGCGCACTATTTTATGGCAAAAGCAAGGGGTTATCGTCTAAACGAGCTGGTGTTGTTGCCTTACGGTGCGGCACTTTACGGCGGCGAAAAAATAGACGGCAGGTCAATGGTGTACATCGCTTTGGCAGGGCCTCTTGCAAACGTGTGTCTGGCTTTGCTCGTTATGGCTCTATGGTGGGCTTTTCCGAATTTAAAAAACGCTTTGACAGTGTTTTTTTACGCAAATCTGACGCTTGCGGCGTTTAACGTAATGCCTGCGTTTCCGCTCGACGGCAGTCGGGTTATTTTAGGATTTTGCAAAAACAAATTCAAAGCGTTAAGAGTTTTAAAGGCAATTGGAGTTTTCGCAAGTTTTGTTTGCCTTGCGTTGTTTGTAGTCAGCGCATTTTTCGATATAAACTTTTCGCTCGGAATAATTGCGATTTTCCTTTTTATCGGCGCGAAGACGGGAACCGAAAAGGAAAGATACAATCACATAACTTCAAAACTGACGAAAGATTTTTACGGCGGCGTAACTGTCAAAACGGTGGAATTAAGTCGTGACGCGCCGCTTTTGAACGTATTGAGGCTTATAGACGAAAAGACCGAACTGCAACTGAAAATCGTTGGTGAAGACAAGGCTTTAAGCGAAAAAGTATTAAGCGAAAAAGAGATAGAAAATTTGCTTGTGGAATTTCCGTTATCGACGCCTGTCGGCAAAGCGGCAGAAAACTTGAAAGGCTGAACGGTTGACATTTTGTACAAGGTAAAATATAATTTTAGCGAGGTACTTATGAGATATATTGGTATTGATATTGGCGGTATGAGTGCAAAGGCGGGATTGGTCAACGAGTTTGGCGAAATTTCGCATAAGAGGAGCGTTGTGACCGACAAGGAAACTTCGAGCGGCGCGTTTATTTCCGATATGGCGCATCTTACGTTCGATTTGCTTGCCGACGCAGGTTTGACGCTTGACGATATTGACGGAATAGGACTTGGTTTTCCCGGTTCTATCGACGACGGCAAGGGTATAGTCAGATATTGTTGCAATCTTAATCTCAGAAACGTCGAATTCGTAAAACTTTTTAAAAGCAGTCTTAATTTCAAAAAACCTATTATGATTTCAAACGACGCAAATTGCGCCGTGCTTGCCGAAGCGAAGTTCGGCGCGGCAAAGGGCGCAAAGGACGTCATTTTGTTTACGCTCGGCACGGGCATAGGTACGGGCATAATTTCGGGCGGCAGACTTATCACGGGTAACGCCTCGGCAGGTTCCGAAGGGGGACATACCGTGCTTTATGTGGACGGCGAACATTGCGGTTGCGGAAGAAACGGTTGTTTCGAGGCTTATGCGTCTGCAACGGCTCTTTTAAGACAAACAAAACGGGCAGCCGAAAAAAATCCCGACAGCCTTCTTGCCGAGAAAATCGAAACGGAAGGTTTAAGCGGAAAAGTTCCGTTCGATTGCGCCATGCTCGGCGACAGAACGGCAATCGAAGTAGTAGAAAACTATATTAGATATTTAGGCGAAGGCGTTGTCAATTTCTGCAATATTTTCTATCCCGAAACAGTACTTTTGGGCGGCGGCGTTTCAAATCAGGGCGACAACATTGTAAAGCCGCTTCAACGCTTTGTCGATATGAACGTTTACGGAAAGGAGTACAATCCGAAAATTAAGGTTGCGGTTGCTTCGATGGGCAACGACGCAGGTATAATCGGTGCGGCGGCTTTATGT
>JAQYCY010000031.1:0-13207 GCA_028724485.1 Bacillota bacterium
AGAAGAGATAAACGGACTTATAACGTACGACCGTAAGGAAGTCAAATTTCCTGTCGACATGGTAAAAGAGTGTAACGATAAACTTAAGGCAATCAAATTTGACTGATAGACAAAAGTTTTAGTCAAAGTTTAGTGAAGCGTTATTAATTAGTGAAGCGTTATTACAATTTTGTTATAAAAAGGCATTTTATCGTTTGATAAAATGCCTTCTTTAAAAACGGAACTCCTTTAATTAAAAGTCGTTTCCGTTTTTATATAGATACGTTTTGATATAGTTTTATACAGAACGTAAATCGAACTATAACTATTACTTAGCCGTTTCTTCGGTTTTTTCTTCCGCTTTTGTTTCTGCAGATTCGGTTGTTTTTAAATTTTCCGCCGTTTCGGTTTTTTTGTCGGCAATGCTGTGTTTTGCGTTAAGTCCGATTGAACTTTTCGACGCATTTGTCGCCGCCGCTTGCACTTTGCGGGACTTTTTGAAATGAATCTGCGGGGCTTTGCCTTTAAGCAATACGTTGATTAAAACGTAAATTCCGATTAAAACGATAATCGTCAAAATCAGAACAAGATACATTGTCCAGATTTCGACCTTATGCCCGAAGAAATAAAGATTGCAGTCTACGCTGTCCTTTATGCTTTCGATGACTTCGGTCGGAAAGCCTTTATCCGCCATTTCGCGATACACACCGTTTAAAGCATGATTTCTTATAAGCGAAGTACCGTATGTGCCCGGTAGCAACGAAAGGAATTTTTGAAGTCCCGTGCCGAAACTTGAAATAGGCATATATGCACCGCAAATAAAGCCGTATGCCGCGGAAACTACCGTGCCTACTGCCGATGCTTGTCCGTTTGTAGAAAGAAAAACGTTCACTATTGACGATAGCGCAACGCCGAACATAGTAAGCAATACTACGTCGACCGTTATTAGCATAACGTCACCGAAAGACAAATACCAGCCTACTATTGCAAGGTATATAAAGCAAGCGAACATTGCGGTGAGAGTTATTATAAGCGTTGTAAGAAACGAACCGACATAGTAAGCAATAGCAATCGTCGATTTCTTTGTCGGTGTAATAAGAAAGTCTTTGTTCGAGCCGTTTACTCTGTCTTGAACCATAAGAAGGTTAGAGCAGAAGGCAACGGTTACGCAACAAACCGCAAGTATAGACGAGAAAAGCTCGCCGCCGACCGTGCCGTTTATAATTGCGTCCGAAACCTGAACTCCGTCAGGCAGGGCATTGCTGAAACTGTCGCGGAATACTTTTGCAAGGAACGTTGCGTAGAGTAGTAACAATATTATCGGGGCAATCAATGACGCAAAAAACATTCCTTTATCCTTGAAGAACATTTTGATGTTTCTGACTGTTAAAGCCCAAAAAGTTTTCATAAATTGCCTCCTTCGAGTTTTTTGCCCGTGACAGACAAAAATACGTCATCCATTTTGCCCTTTGTAATTTCAAAGTCGCAGAATAAGTCATTGTGTTTTGTGACAAGTTCTCTTGCTTCGACCGTGTTTTTGACGGCGATTCTGAAAGCGTCCCTTATTTTTTCATAAGACAAACCGAGCGCTTTGACTTTTTCTTCGTCGACGTTGTAGACGGTTACGAAGTCGCCCGTATATTTGTTTTTGAGTTCGAGCGGAGTGCCTTCCGCAGAAATCTTACCGCTGTCTAATATGACGACGTAATCTGCGTCCGCCGCTTCTTCCATATAGTGAGTGGTTAAAAACACCGTCATGTTTTCCGTTTTGCGATAGTTATCGATGACTTCCCAAAGAGTCTTTCTCGTTTGCGGGTCAAGTCCCGTGGTCGGTTCGTCGAGAATTAAAATTTTCGGCTTGTGTAAAATCGCACGCGCGACGTCGATACGTCTTTTTTGACCGCCCGAAAGTTTTACGACAGTTCTTTTTAAAAGGTCTTTAAAATCGAGAAGTTCGGCAAGTTCTGCAATTCTCTCGTTTGCTTCTTTTCCGTAAATGCCGTAAAGGCTGGCTCTTGACAAAAGGTTGTCGCGGACGTTAAGCACGTTGTCCAGCACGGAATTTTGAAAAACGACGCCGAGTTCTTCGGTTATGCCTTTCATATCTTTTTCGACGTCCTTACCGTCGATAAGTACGGTGCCGCTGTCTTTGACCTGAGTGCCGCACATGATAGAAATCGTGGTTGATTTACCTGCGCCGTTTACGCCCAAGAATGCAAAGAGTTCGCCTTTTTTGACGTGAAAGGAAAGGTCGTTTACCGCATGTACGTCACCGAAATTTTTGTCGAGATTTTTGATATCAATGATGTTTTCCATTTAATTTCTTTAATCTCCGTTTTCGTTTTATATGTTTTTTGTTTTTGTGCTTTGTTTTTATACGTTATTTTAGTTTTGCATTGTTTTAGCTTTGCGTGTGGTTTTAATGTTATAAACCTAATTTATTGCTCGTTAGCTTTTAGATTGCTAATCGTTGTTTGATTGATTATTTTCGGCTAAGTCTTTGCTTTCCACCGTATCTGTCGTAATTGCCGATTCGTCCGAAGATATGGTTTCAGGCGATGCCGAGTCTTTCAGACTTTCAGCAGCGGCAAGATTTAAAAGTTCTTGCTTTGCTTTTTTCTTAGCATCGTGTTTTTGCCAAAGCACTGCGCTGATAAAACAAAGAACGACGCCTACGAAAATGAAAGTTGCAGGTTGCGCCATTCCGCCTTTGCCCAAGAGGTTAAGACCGATTGTCAAAGCAACCATAATAATAAACGGGAATATCGCCACCTTTGGATATTTGACAAGATATTTTCCGCCCAACGCGCCGAAAAGAGCAAACGCTACCGTGCCGAACGCAGGAGTTAAGAATGCTGCCTGCGGTGAACTTAAAAGCGTGCCTAACCCTGAAAATGCAAGAGCTATGACGCCGATTAAAATTACGACGACGGTGACTATCGACGAAACGGCGATTGAAATAGTGCAGGCAATTTCGTGTTCTTCCGTGCCGACTTTTGTGCCAACGATATTTACGGCGTTTACGACGCACGGAATTTTAAGGTTTGAAAGGTTGCCCGTGACAAAGGCAAGATAAGTGCCGTTTACGCCGAGCATATAACTATAAGTGAATACTTCGCCTACGCCGATCGGAAGATAGTAAATCAAAAGTCCGACGCAAGTGAAGAAGAGTTTCCAGTTGAGTGTGGTTTTATAAATAATTGACATACCGACGGGAACCATACACATAACGATTAAAGCAATCGCAGTCCAAATCTGACCTTGACGGTGCAGGTTGCGGTTTATCATTTGGCTTGCAACGTTTACGTCGCAGGTTGCCGTTAAAAACTGTTGATTTTTTTTCATATCCGCCTCCTACATTGCAAGGCTTACGGCAGCCTTTGTCAAAGCCGCATAAGCGTCGGGATTAAAGTAGCTTATGATTGCTACAACGCCCATACCTGCAATCATAGCAAGCGCAAGCGAAAAGTTTTCAAGCCATTTTTGATTGCATTTTGTGATTAAAACGTCGAAAACAAACATAAGCCCTGCCGCTACCATAACGGCGATAAGATTGTAATAACTTGCGACGTTGCTTGGCGCGCCCGTAAACTGTCCGATTGCAACCGAAATGTATGCAAGAACCATTCCGACGAAAACCGCGCCGAAAATCGAGTCGTCTTTTCCCGTTGTCTTTGAGGCGAGCGCAAGCATTTTAGGCTGAAATTTTCTATAACAAAACAGGCAAAAGAGCGGACCCCAAATTATCGAAACGGTCATAACGGCGGCAATGGTGACAAACGTAGACGCGTCGACGTTTCCGATGATTGCGGCAATACCGCTACTTGTGCCTGTGTATTGGTTTGCGACCGTGTCGACGACGAGCGTTTCGTATTGAAGGGCGCCGATTATAGAAAGTCTGATTGCAGGAAGTCCTATTCCGATTGCACCGATTAAAGTTACTATTCCTACAAAAATGCCGATTGACGGCAAAATTGAAAACATAATGGAAGATGACACAACCTTTTTGAGTTTGCCCATATCCATATTTATTTGTTTGGCTCGTTTGAGAGCTTTAACCAAATATACGATTGATTGCGTCAAAACGAACACGACGATAAGTCCGTAAAGCAGATACATCCAAGGGTTGTTCGTATCGACTGCAGAAATTGCAAAGTCCACTTTTTTTGCTCCTAAAAAAATATTCAAGAAAAATTTTAACACACCTTGTCGATTTATGCAATACAATTATCCAATGTATAGTTTTTTATATAATAATTTAATATATATATAAGTCGCCTAAATTGTCTGTCAGGCGACTTAAATTTCTTGACTAAATGCACTTTATTGCAGACGGAAAAACCTAAGAGTTCAATGTGTGTTATCTCTTTAATGTTAAATGAAATACTGTGGCAATAATATTTTGCCAAGTAAGGCATTGCGGAAGCGGTTTGGGAAAGTGTGAGTTTTATGAGAAACCGGAATGTGAAAACAAAAATAAGTTTAAAATGCAATAATCCGTTACTATCCCCCCCCCGACACCTATGATTAGATGCTATAACGGGCTATGAGGAGATGAGCACGGCGTTTGCACTAAGGCTCTATTTAAAGAAGCCGACTAATTTCACGGCAAAATGAGCGTTAATCGTTTGCCATAAAAAAACTTTGTGGTAGAATATTAGCGAGGCATACTATGAATTATAACGAGGCAGTAAGTTTTATAACAGCCAAAAGCAAATTCGGCAGTAAATTCGGACTTGACACCATAAAGAGACTGCTTTTAGAAATAGGAAATCCTGAGGATAAATTGAAATTCGTACATATTGCAGGGACAAACGGAAAAGGTTCGACGCTTTGCTACTTGTCATCGATTTTGATTTGCGCAGGATATAAAGTGGGAAGCTATTCTTCACCGTCGGTGTTTTCATACAACGAACGATTTATGATAGGAATGAATCCTATCGGCGACGACGAAGTCGCTCGCATTTTGACGGCGGTAATCGAGGCGGCGGACAGAATAAAAAAAGAAGGTTATGACGCAACGGCTTTTGAAATAGAGACGGCGGCGGCATTTTTATGCTTTTTGGAAAACGGTTGCGATATATGCGTCATCGAAACGGGACTTGGCGGAAGGCTTGACGCAACGAATGCGGTAAAAAACAAATTGCTTGCCGTCATAACGGAAATAGGGCTTGACCATTGCCAAATTTTGGGAAATGATTTGGCGTCTATCGCAAAGGAAAAACTTGCCATTGCCGACGGCGTGCCGCTTTGCACGGTTATGCAAAAAAAAGAGATAATGCCGCTATTTTTAAATCATCTTATGACGTATTTTGCAATGGACTACGAGCCGCTCGAAAGCTCGCTTGACGGACAGCTTTTTACGTTTGAGGGCGAAGATTATTTTATAAGATTGCTCGGCGACCATCAGATTCAGAATGCGTCGCTTGCCGTTCTTGCCGCAAAAGTGCTTAACGATTCGGGCGTGTTTATAAGTATGGACGCAAGGCACTTAGGACTTATCGAAGCCGTTTGGCACGGACGGTTTGAAATTATAAGGAAAAAGGACAACGTATTCGTTCTTGACGGCGCTCACAATAAAGACGGCGCGGAAGCGTTAGCTAAGACGGTTAAGAAATATTTTGCAGGTGAAAAGGTGGGCGGAGTAGTTGCAACGTTCGCCGACAAAGATTATCACGCAACGCTGAAAGAGTTCGCATCCTGCTTCGACGAAATCAAAGCCGTCGATGCGGTCGGCGACAGGTCACTTGATAAAAATACGCTTTATAAGGAAGCGTCGCGTCTTGTAAAGGCAAGCGTGGGAGAAAACTTATTAGACGGCATAAGCGATATGGCAAAACGCTACAAAACGGTCGTGATTTGCGGCACGCTGTCGGTGTTAAAAGACGCAAGGAGCATAATAGACGATTATGATAAATAAAGAGAAAATCGAAAAAGCGATAGAAATGCTTTTAGAAGCTATCGGCGAAAATCCCGAAAGAGAAGGACTTAAAGAAACGCCGAACAGAGTGGCAAGGGCTTATGAAGAGCTTTTGTCCGGTTATGAACAATCGGCAAGCGAACATTTGTCAAAGACGTTCGACTCGCCGAGCGGAGAGCTTGTCCTTGAAAAGGATATAGCTTTTTCGTCTACTTGCGAGCATCATTTAATGCCGTTTTTCGGCAAAGTGGCAATAGCATATATTCCGAACGGCAAAGTTGTGGGAATTTCAAAACTCGCGCGCACGGTCGAAGTTTATGCAAAACGTCTGCAACTTCAAGAGCGAATGACAGACCAGATTTGCGAAGCGGTGTTTAAATCGCTTGACGCAAAGGGCGTAATGGTAGTTTGCGAAGGCGAGCATACTTGTATGACTTGTCGCGGAATTAAAAAGACAGGCACGAAAGTTTTGTCTTATGCCGTAAGGGGCGAAATCGACTCCGAACTTAAAAATACGATTTTGACCTTAGTCACAAAATAAGTCGCCTCGATTTGCCGTAACAATTTCATATTGTCAAATGACCGTGATAAACGCCGCAAATTGAATTTTTGTCAAAGTGTAAATAACCCCACAAACAAAGCGATATAAAGTTAAAATAAAACGGAAAAATAAAGTTATAATTTAAAGCGTAAATAAAACTACAAACTAAGTTATATAACAAACTAAGTTATATAAGTATAAATAAAAAGTATGAATAAAATTTACAAACTAAGCAGTAAATAAAGCAAAAGCAATAATAAGCAAAAAGCAATAATAAAGCAAAAAGCAAAGAGTAAAAGCGAATAATAAGACTAAAAGCGGGAAATCGAATAGGTATGAATATTAAAGGTATAGATTTTTCAAACGGGTCGCATATAATGGCGATTGTAAATTTAACGCCCGACAGCTTCTTTTCAGGAAGTCGAGCGACGGCAGACAACGTTTTTAACGTTATCGAAAAGGCGATTGAGAACGGCGCGGAAATGATTGACTTAGGTGCTATGAGTACTCGTCCTAATCACATAGTGATATCTGCCGATGAAGAGATAAAAAGACTTAAACCGCTTGGCGAAATAGTGAAGAGATTTAACGTTCCTATCTCCGTCGATACGGACAAGTCGGAAGTCGCCGAATATGCCTTAAACTGCGGCGCGGATATGATAAACGACGTATGGGGACTAACGCACGAAGGTATGGCAAAAACTATTGCAAAATACGATGCGGCAGTGTGCATTATGCACAACCAAAACGG
The DNA here is from genome assembly GCA_028724485.1 of Bacillota bacterium. Classification (GTDB taxonomy): domain Bacteria; phylum Bacillota; class Clostridia; order Christensenellales; family CAG-917; genus CAG-917. Next base: position 7,192 of record JAQYCY010000031.1, read on the forward strand.
AACGGAATATACCGATTTATTTTCCGATATAGACAAGTTTTTTGAAAGGCAAATCGAAGTCGCTTTAAAGGCAGGTATATCGAAAGATAAAATTTGCCTTGACGCCGGCATAGGTTTTGGGAAAACCAAGGAACAAAACTTTGAAGTTTTGAACGGATATGAGCATTTTCACAAATTCGGTTATCCGCTCTTAATCGGCGTTTCGAGAAAATCGATGTTCGGCGGCGACGTAAGCGAAAGGCTTGAACCTACGCTTAAAGCAACCGAACTTGCCGTTTGCAAGAAAATAAATATCATAAGAATACACGACGTTGCCGAAAACGTTGCAGCAAAGGAGAGGGCGATTGCAAGGCTCGATAAAAATTGAAGGAATAACGGTTTTTGCAAAACACGGATGTTTTGACTTTGAAAAGACGAACGAGCAAAAGTTTGTCGTTTCGTTGCGTCTTAATGCGGATTTCGGCAAGGCTATGCGGTCTGACGATTTGAACTTTACCGTAGACTATGGCGTAGTTACGTCGATTGTCGTCGATACGGTGAAAAACAATTCGTTTAATCTCATTGAAAAACTCGCATACGAAACAGCGATTTCGGTGGGGAAGAAGTACCCCGTTTTGGATGAAATCGAAATTACGGTTTCAAAACCCGATGCACCGATTGACGCCGAGTTTTCAAACGTTTCTTTTTCAACGACGTTGAAAAAACACACTGCCTATTTGTCGCTCGGAAGTAGCGACGGCGATAGAAGCGGCTATCTCGATTTCGCGACCGACGAACTTAAAAAGATAGGAAACGTTGTTGCGGTCTCTTCTAAATATGCGACAAAGCCATACGGCGGAGTTGCGGTAAACGAATTTTTAAACTCAGCAGTAAAAATTCAAACGTTTTACAATCCGAGCGAGCTGCTTGAACTTTTGCATAAAATCGAAGAAAAAGCAGGAAGAACAAGGGATATCAGATGGGGCGACAGAACGCTCGACGTGGATATAATTGCCTACGACGATTTAGTTTTTGAAACGAAAAAACTCACCGTTCCGCACGCCGACTATTTTAACAGAGAATTCGTGCTTATACCGTTAAAGGAAATAGAGCCGAGTTTTGTTTGCCCTAAAACGAAACGCTCGATTGACGAAATGTTGAGCGCGCTGAAAAACTGACGAGGTCAAAGCAAATCGGCAGCGGACAAAAACATATTTGTTGATTTTTCGTTATACTTATGTTAGAATAAATCATAAATCGCATATAGTTAAAGGAGGCATATATGAAACTTCTTATCAAACAAAAGTATTTTACTTTGCCAGATGATTTTTCGATTCTTGATGAAAATCAGCAAACTAAATTTAAGGTAAAAGGCGAATGGAGTTTTTTCAAAAAAGAAACTCGTTATTTTTGACGCACAAGGTGTGCCGTTATATTCCGTCATTTCAAGGTTTACGCTGTTTTTTAGAAAATTCGACGTTGCAATAGGTTACGTTGACGGCTTCAATCTTGAAAATCCCGTTGCAAAGTTTAGGGAAGGTTTGCACTGGCCGTTTAGACGCCGCGCCTACTTTGAATTTGTCGACGAAGGGGGCGTATCGAGAAAACTTAAAGTTACGGGTAGCTTCATTGCCTTTAACTGGAAAATTAAAGATAAGTCGCTTCCGAAAAACGAACAACTTCTTGCAAAGGTAAACAAAAAGATTTTTAAGATTGCGGATACCTATACGCTTGAAACCTTCGATGATAAAATCCCTGCCGCATATTATCTTATAATAGGGCTTTTGATTGATACTATGCATCATCAAGGTCACTAAGCCGCATAAAACAAGTCGGTTTCAGGTTTGTTTTGGCAATGCAAAACGAAAAGTGATTTAAATTTTTGATTATCAAAAAACTAAACAGTCCGCATTTTTTTGCGGATTGTTTTTTATTTTTACTTATAAAAGGTCTTTTCGTTGACAAAGATTTTTAGTGGTGATAGACTAAATTAAGACTAAAGAGGTACGGTATGGATTTACGAGAGATATGCAAAGATATTCGAATCGACACCCTTAAATGTATCGGCTCAATCGGAGTCGGACATATCGGCGGAAGTTTGTCTATCGTGGAAATTTTGGCAAGTTTATATTTTAAACATATGAAAGTCGATCCTAAAAATCCTAAAATGGAAGGCAGGGACAGACTTATCGTTTCAAAGGGACACGCAGGACCTGTTGTCTATGCAACTCTTGCAAATCGCGGATATTTTGACAAAGATTTACTTTTAACCTTAAACAAAGCGGGAACGCTTTTGCCGAGCCATTGCGATATGAACAAAACCCCCGGCATAGATATGACGACGGGCAGTTTAGGACAAGGTTTTTCTTGCGCAGTCGGCGTAGCGCTCGGAAGTCGACTTAAAAAAGACGGCGCAACCGTTTATGCGATTATCGGTGACGGCGAAAGTCAAGAAGGGCAAATTTGGGAAGCGGCTATGTATGCTTCGCAAGCAAAACTTAACAACCTCATCGCATTTACCGATTATAACAGAATGCAAATCGATGGAAACACCGACGACATAAATTCACTTGAACCGTTGGATAAAAAATGGGAGAGTTTTGGGTGGAACACCATCGTCATTGACGGACACGACCTTGACCAAATCGACGCAGCAATTTTAAATGCGAAAAGTCAGGACAGACCTACGATGATAATCGCAAAAACTATAAAGGGTAAGGGCGTTAAGAGTATTGAAGAAAAGGGCTTTGCCTGCCACAGTTTGTCGCTTAGCGTTGAATATGTTGAAGCAGCTATCGAAGAGATAAGGAGGGCAAACTAATGGAAATGCGTGAAGTCTTTATCGGCGAACTTTCAAAAATGATGGAAAAGGACGACAGAATTGTTTTGCTCGACGCAGACCTTTCAAACTGCATTAAGTCGGGACCTATTCATAAGGCTTTCCCTGACCGCGCTTTCAACGTGGGCATTGCCGAGCAAAATATGGTTTCTATTGCGGCAGGACTTAGCAGTTACGGATTTAAACCGTTTGTTTCGTCTTTCTCGCCGTTTGCCACAAGGCGCGTCTGCGACCAGATTACGCTTTCTTGTCTATATTCAAAACAAAACGTAAAAATTGTCGGAACAGATCCCGGTATAAGCGCGGAAATCAACGGCGGAACGCATATGGGTATGGAAGACATCGGAACTCTTCGTTCTATTGCGGACATCGTCATTTTCGAGCCTGTCGACGAAGTGCAACTTAAAGCCGCTATGCCGAGCATCGTTGCATACGACGGAACAATGTATATAAGACTTTTCAGAAAGACGCTTGACAAAGTGTTTGACGAAAACACCTATAAGTTTGACCTTTTCAAAGCCGACGTTGTTCAAGAGGGAAAAGATATAACCGTTTGTTGCAGCGGTATCATGGTTCAAGAAACGATGAAAGCCAACGAGATTTTGAAAAAGGAAGGAATTTCTTTGGAAATCATCAACGTGCATACTATAAAGCCGATTGACGGTAAAACCATTGTCGAAAGCGCAAAGAAAACGGGCGCGGTTTTGACTTGTGAAAACCACGAAATTATCGGCGGCTTGTATAGCGCAGTCAGTGAAGTCCTTTCAAAAGAGTGTCCGACAAAAATGGACGCAATTGGCGTTCCGAATTGCTTTGGCGAAGTCGGAAAAATGCCTTATCTCAAAGAGATTTACAAGATGAGAGCCGAGGACATCGTGGCAAAAGTTAAAGAAATGATAAAGTGATAATCGGCTGAAAAGCAAAAGCCGCAAAAAGCCGAGTATAAATTTCGGGCGGCAAAAGAGCAATTAAAAAGAGCGTCAAGAAAACTTGCGCTCTTTTAATTTAAATCTTTGCAAACGGCTTAGTCTTAGTTTTTCAACCTTTTGTCGTCGCCTTCGATTTCTTTTTCGACGGCGTAAATTTTTGCAAAAAGTCTACTGAAAAAGCGTTCGCCGTATCTTTCTACAATTTGATTGTGATTGAGATTTGTCGTAACGATAGTGTGTTTTTTGTGGCTTATTCTTTCCGAAATTATAAGCAACAAATATTCGGCGGTGACGTTTTGAAGTTTTGTTTCCGTGCCGAGGTCGTCAATTACGAGCAAGTCGCTTTCTAAAAAGTCGTCAAGCATTCCGTCGCGCTCAACAAGGTTAGACGTGTGATATTTAAGGCATCTTTGTACGATTTCAAAAGCGGAGTAGAACAAAACGCCATAGCCTTTTTCGAGTACGCCGTTTGCGATGCAGCTTGCCATAAACGTTTTGCCCGAACCTGCCTGACCTCTTAAAATAAGATTTAAAGTTTTTTGCGGCGGAAATTTGTCAATGAAAGTTTTTACAAACCGCAAATGATTTTCGTCGGTTTCGTTTTTGACAACAAAGTCAGAAACTTTAAATTTTGCAAGTTCGCTTATTGCCGAGGACTTAGTGAGTAGCTTCTCATAAAGTTTTTTTGTACAATCGCAAAGCTCGCCGTTTATCATTCCCGTGTCGTGACATTTAGTGCAGTTGTATTTAACGTCGAAGTCGCTTTCGGTGTATCCGTTTTGTTTTAACGCAGTTAGATAGTCGGCTTTTGCGGCGTTAATTTCTTTTTCAAGGTTAGACTTAATTCCAAACGCTTCCGCCATTATTTGGTCAAGCTCAAGCGTTTTCAATTCCTCGTAAGTTTCGTTTATTTCGGGAATTGAAAATGCCTTCTCTTGCATATCGTCGGCTTTTTTAAGTTCGGCAATTCTCTTTGCTTTTATTGCGTCAAGAGCAAGTTTTAATACGTCTTTTCTCATTCGATATCACTTCCGTCAAAGTTTTTGCTGTTATTAAATATTGTCGAAAGCTCCTCTTTTGTATATTCTCGCATATCGTAGTCGAAACGAGGTTTAACGGCAGAGCTTTCGGCAGGTTTGAAGGTTTTTGCCTTTTCCACAGTGTCGATGCCTTTTTGCTTGTAATTTGCGAGGAGCTGATTGATGTACTTGATAGGATAAGTTTTTCCTGCGGCTTGTTCGGCGGCATACTTTATCATATCTTTTGAAAATCCCCAAGTCGATTCCCAAATTCTGAAATATTCTCTGTCGCTGTTTATGATGCCCCTTATTTCACCCGATTTTGCAAGTATTTCCTTTATAGTTTCATCGTTTGACAACAACTTGTTTATATAGTTGTTTATGCCGTCTACCGTCATAATGCCCATAGCGTGGAATTTGTCGACCATAGCGTTCATCCCGCTAAGATTTTTAACGCCCGACACGAAGCAGTAGTGCGCGATTTTTAAAAGCGTATCTTCATCAAATCCCTTTTCCGTCCACGGAACGGTGTAGGTTTCTATTACGTTGTCGAGCGATTCGTAAAAGACGCCGAGAGTTTTATTGATTTTTATTGCAAGATTAAATAGGTTTTCTCGTCTTGTGAGATAATCTTTCATTTGATTTTCGGTGTATATAGCGAGGCGATAATATTCGTCGAGAGTAGCGTCGAGCTTTTTGAAAGTTTTGCTCTTTATATGCTTTGCAAGGTAGACGATTGCGGAAATTTCATAACCCCAGTTTTTCGTCCACTTTAAAAGCATTTGTTTTTCTTCGAGTTCCGCTCCGCCTTTTCTGTTCAAGGCTTTAAGCACGGCGCGCATATCTTCCGACTGCGTTTCATACTCGTTAAGTTTGTTTTCGACATCGTCAACCGTGAGTACGCCGTCAGCCACCCACGACCTTGCAACGGTAAGAATATAAGGATAGCGAACCGTGACGCCTTTAAGGTTTATGCAATATTGTACCACCATCAAAAGTGCGTTTTGCTCCATATGCGAACCGTCTAAAAAGTTGTAATATTCGTTATATTCGTTAGGCGTGAGCATTCTATCGGGGAAAAGTTTTTGAAGCCCCGCATTGAAATCGGCAAATTTTTCCGATTTATACTTCTTTATCGGTTTTAAGTTTTGTTTGAAAGACAGATATTTGATTTCAAGCGGAGAGCGAGATATTATTTCTACAAGCCCGTTATCCTGCCAAAAAACAAATGCCGAAACTATTTCGTCCGA
>JAQYCY010000032.1:0-11394 GCA_028724485.1 Bacillota bacterium
GTATTTGGTGTTTTCTTTATCAATCCAAATTTCATTAGCATTATGCCAGACAATCCTACTATCAGATTTTCCTCCTAAATATGCATATGAACCATCGATATTAAACAGTGTGCCGATCTTGATTTTGTCAATCAAAATTTCAGGAAAATCCAACTTGCACTCATTTGTTAAATATTCGATTTTTGCTTTCTCGTCATCTTGAATAAATCTGTTTGCGTAAATCGTCATCGGTTCAAGGGACAAAGTCTTTTTGCGTTTTCCGCTTCTAACCAGCATAAAATATGCAACTGTTAGATTTGCGTATCCACCATACATTTCGGTTTTTGTCAAAGATCCGTTCATTTTTTGCGGAAGCATTTTTTCGTTCCTGCTCGGAGAAATTAAGTTTGCATCAAACATTTTGCCGGTTTTTAAATATGTAGATTTTACAATTCGGCACGAATTATGATCTACGGTATCTAAAATTCTGCCGATACTTGCAACGCTCCAAGCGTTTGGCAAGTCATTTTTAAACATATCTTTTAAGTCATAGCCTTCGCCGTTGACGTCTTTATTTTTGATATACGCCTTTGCATCGTGTCCGAACTTCACGTTGTAAACGTTGCCTGCCACGATATTCAGATATGCGTCTTTTGCGTGATGCAAATCATTTAACGCTCTGACTTTAACAATTTTAAATTTCTCTCTAAATTCATTTACATTTGCCGCCTTTGAATAAACGATCTCGGTATCGGGAAACATTTTTGCAAGAAGCGCAGCCGCTTCTTTTGTGCTTTGCCTTGTTTCTACAAGTTGACGATTGATGAAAGCTGCCAATTCGTCTTGTGTCAACGGCGTTCTTCTTGTAAGCCTATAATACTTCTCGGCGCTGATACGCTTTTCGTCAAGCCACCTTTTCCAGATTCCGCTCATATCCTTTCTTATATTTTCCGGAATAGGATAAAAGTGTTTTTTAACGCCCTGATTTACTTTTGTGTCGACAAGCACAAGATTGTCAAGACTGTCGTCTTTAACTTTTGATTGCGGATAAATGTGATCGCGGTTAAAGTAGGCATCGCTATTTAATGCCTGCTCTAAATCAATCGGTTTGCCGGTATATGCGCATATTCCGTTTTGCATAAAATACAAGTATAAAACGTCGCCGCTACGGCCGCTGTTGAAATCCTTATCGGTATATGCGTTTACTTTTTCCGTTTCAATTTTAAGCAAGTCCTTATTACCTGCATAAATCTCTTTATAACGCTCTAACACTTTTTGTTTTCTTGAAACAGTTCGCTTACCTTTTAAACCGTTATTTGCATTATCTCTTGCCATTTCGACAAAAATCTTTTTAGGAGCATATCCTTTTACGTCGACTATCTCTTTGACAAGGCAAAGTGTTCTCCAAATAGATCTTTTAACGCTTGGTGAGCAATATAAATTTTCGACGGTACGGTACGTAACTCTATCATCGTCGGCGTATTCGGCATTAAGTTCGTCTACCTTGTTCTTAAATCCGAAATTGTGATAAATTTCCATAAAGTTATAAGTGGTATCTCTCAATGCCTGAATAACAGTTAAAACTTCACCGCTGTCAGGGTTTATTCCCGTAATTCCGTTTAGAAGTTTTTTAGAGAAATTGCCCCACTTGGAATAGTTGAGTCCTTTAAGCATTCTGATGGCCTCGCCTGACAATACCTTACCGTATTTCTCTTTAATACTTTTTTCTAGTCTTGACTTGTCTTGCATAACGCAAATCATAGAAATTATGTCTTCGCACATTTCTCTGTTTGTATCGACAAGTTCGCCGACAATATCTTTAAATGTTTTATAAACGCTAAGCGAATTTTTAAAATCTTCGTCAAGCCCTGTAAATACTTCCGTGACCGTTGCGTCTTGTTCGATAAGGTTTTCTTCTTTAAGCCATCTAAGACACATTTTCAGCGTAACTTTTTTACAATCTTTTGCTCTTTCATAAATTATAGTTTTCGCTCGCAAGTTTTTTTCGCCGTACACTCTAAGATTGTTCAACTCGTTCAAGAAAACATATTCGTTATAAAGTATTGAGTTTGCAGGCAAAACTTTCTCGCCTAAAATATAGGTGCAGTTGTTTGTCATGCGTTCGATAAATATTTTCTCCGAAGCGTCCCTATCTATAACGTCGTCAAAATTCCAAGGCGTTACAGACGTCTTTTCTTGCCCGTCCTTTTTTACAACCCAATTGAATCTGTCACCGTCTTGTCTGGTTTTTAAAGGTCCGACGTAATAAGGAATTCTGAACGTCATCAATTTCTCGATTTTCTCACTAACTGTCATAGAATCACTGACGTTTTTAAGAAAAGGGAACTTCGGCTCCGCTTTTTTTAGAATCTCTTGCAATTCATACAAATGAACTTGGTATGGAATAACTCCGTTGTCGGCTGTAACTTGTTTCGGCAAGAACGTGCCTTTTTCGATTTCCGAAAGAATATATTCGTCATCGACCTTGACGTATGATTTCAAGAACTTGTAAAACTCGTCCTTGCTGCAACGCTTGCACGCGTGATTGCCGTTTTTGCCGATGTACGCCGAATAGTTTGCTACTTTTACTTCACTTTTTTTCTCACTTTCCTTTGTGGTTTTTTCATCAATCGGTTTATGAAAAATTAGACTATGCAATTTTGGGTTATTTTTAGATTTAACCCAATTTCTAAGCAATTCAAGATCTTTCTTGTGCTTTTCGTAAACTTTAACTTTTGCAACCGATATGCACTTTTCGCCGTCCAAAATATTATTAAGTGCCACCCAATCATAAACCGTTTTGGCTAAACGAACAATCTCGGTTTCATCGATTCCGATAGCATTCTCAAGCGCAGGCATATCTTGTTCGTCAAAACTAGCGCTTGAAAAACACAACTTGTCAGGTTCGCCGTCAAAGTCTTGATAAAGATCTGCAGTCGATATGGTACAACCGCAAATCAATTTCGATATAGCCGTTAGTGTTTTATCGCCCTTCGGTGCATTAAATAAATCTTTGATTATTTTAGCTTTATCGCTTTTTGTTTCGTAATATCTCTTATTTTCGCCCTCACCAATAACCGATTCTTCGTTTTTTTGTCTTAAAAGAACATTTAAAACTTCGTCGATTTTTTCGAGAGGCAAACTTATTTCAAAATCATCGTACAAAACGGTTGCCATATCGGCAAAGGCTTGTTTGATGTCCGATTTATCACTTACGGTGAAATTTTGTCCTTCGAATATAAAATGTCCGCGATTTTTAACTATATGTTTTACGGCAAGATATAAAAGCCTAACATCCGAAACTTCTCCGTCAAGACATGCCTTTCTTAAATGATAAATTGTTTTGTATTTCTCAAAATACGCTTTATCGTCAAAATTTTCATCGGCAAATAATACGCTGAGCACTTTTGCCGCATCTTCTTTGTCTTCAAATCTATAGCTGCTATTGTCAAGTCGCGCAAAAAATGTAGGATCAATCTTGTTGATTTCTTCCGCGAAAAGTCCGCGCAATAATTCCATTCTTCTTCTGACTCTTTGCGCCCTACGCCTTGCGCATCTAAATCCTCTTCTCGCCGCTGCCGTTTGAGCAGAATCAAACAAGTACGTTCCCCAAAAATCATCGCCTTTGTCTTTTAAAAGATTGTACTTCGTGTCCGTTACCGCCCAGCCGAGAGTACTTGTGCCTATGTCGACGCCGACAAAATAATCTTTTTTCTCCATAACTATTGACTTTCTCCTTATAGTATGATAGTTTATATATACAAATACAAACGTTGATTACCGTTTGAATTTACACCAAAGTTCAAATAAAAACTTTTCACATCGCCGTTTTTACGGTAGCACATCGGTGCATAAACTCGCTTAGGCGAGTTTTTATTTTGCCTTTTTTGTTTTGCGTGCCGTTTTAACTTAACTTAGCTTATATTCAGTTAATCAGATAGTAGCATAGTCGCAAACGTTTAAACTTTATCCGACTTTTTATCGTTATATTTAATCTTTAATATCGCGGAAAACAAAATGAAACATATAACACATTATGACTTATTTCGTCATAGAAAGAAATAGTAAAACCCAAACAAATCTCTTAATATTTGTCGAATTTTGTCAAATTGTTTCCCTTTCCGTTTCTTTTGCCTCATTAAACATTTACGGCTAATTGTATTTGTGATAATTGTTTTGCTATTTATTTAACTGCTACAATTAACTGCTACAAACAACGATTTTGTTGCTTTTCAAATCTTGTCACTTTTCTACACCTATCACCCAAAATTTTTCTTAATACTTATAAGCATCGAGCTATCCCTGCCGTTTGTTGCGTTGCTTAAACATTGCTTCTTTCATTGCCAAATTGCATTACCATTTTACGAACTTATTCTTCGTATCTTTTTAGAATGCTTTTTAAATAGTCGGTGTATTCGGTGGCGACGTCCGGGGATAAAATTTTTATTTTGTCGCCAAACTGACTGCACCAACCGAAAAACGTAGGGCTTACTTCTATGTCTTCGTATATTTTGAGCTTTCCGTTTCTTACGCTTATGTTAGGTTGTCCGAACTTGTCTTTAACCGCATCGATAAGCGTAGAATCAAACTCGATTTCCACCCGTTTTTCTTCGCCCGAAAACATAGAGAAAGTCGCTTTACGCATTTTTTCCGGAATAAATTTCGTTTCGAGCGCCGCTTCGCTAAAAGGCTCGTCCGTACACCTGACCTCTTCCATTCTGTCCACACGATAAGTCCGCACTTCTTCGTCTTTATCGTTGTACGCAGACAGATAATAAAAATTGTCGTTAATCATAAGCGACAGCGGGTTGACAACGTATCTCGCCTTATCGTGGCGATAAACACGCTTGCCCAAATCGTCGTAATCGAAATAAACAAAAGATATTTTCTTACCTTCGCTAAGACCTTCGTCTATTGCCGAAACGTTGTAATAAATGCTTTCGTTTTGGTGCTTAACGGTATTGCAAGTCGTTGTGTTTTTAAGAATGTTAGCTTTATTTAATCCTGCAAGTTTTGCGATTTTATCAACAAGTTCGCCGCTCTTTTTCGGCGTTATGAATCCGGCGGCTTGAACCGCATCAATCAAAATACGAAGTTCGGGAATTTCAAAATCGCGATTTACGACGTAATAGTTTTTGCTTTGACTCTTGTCAAACATAACTTCATAACCGAAATCATTCAAAACGTCTATGTCGTTATAAAGAGTTTTTCTGTCGCACGCCGTGCCTTTTTTTTCAAGTCTTTCGATAAGCTCGTTTGTGGTGAGTTTATGATTTTCGTCCGTCTCTTGCCTTAGTATGTCAAGCAAAATCAAAAGCCTTATTTTTTGTCCGTTCTTCAAATTGTTCATAATTTCCTTATCCTTAAACCGTATTTTAATATCATCTCAAATGTTAAATAATAAGCTAAATTTATCGTATCATACGTCAACATCAAAGTAAATAGTGTCCCTGTACAAAATTTAGGACACGTTGAGCCGATAAACTTATTTTTATTGTACAGTTAAAAATCCGAATCTTTTCCTTGTTCGACGCCTCGCTCGCTAAACGCTTTTGTAATCGCATTGAGCGTAACTTTTTTGTCTAAGCACCATTTCGGCGCAATCAAAAGATTTTTAGGTGGGTCGCCCGTCAGCCTATGCACGACAACGTTTTTGGGCAAAACGCTTAAACAGTCACATAACAAATCGATGTATTCGTCTCTTTCAAAAAGAGCAACTTCGCCTTTATCATAAAGTTCCGATAGCGGCGTATCTTTTAAAACTTGCAAGTTTTGCAGCTTGATTCCGTCCGTCACCGCCCCGACGTATTTGACGGTTTGAAGCATCATTTCCCTCGTTTCAAACGGCAAACCGAGTATAACGTGCGTAACAACGTTTACGCCTATCGATTTTAAATCGCAAACGGCTTTGTCGTAAACGGCGAGTTTATATCCGCGGTTTATAAATTCGGCGGTCTTTTCGTGTATCGTTTGAAGTCCGAGTTCAATCGTAACAGGTTTGATTTTGTTTAGCCTGTTTAACAAAGCAAGCACGTCATCGCCAAGGCAATCGGGACGCGTCCCTATGCTCAGAGCCACGATATCGTCACAACTTATTGCGTCCGTGAAAAGTTTTTCAAGATAGTTTATCGGCGCATATGTGTTTGTGTAATTTTGAAAATATGCAATAAACTTGTTTTTTGCCTTATCTCTAACTCGCTCCTTTGCCCTTTCGATTTGCAAAGTAACGTCGCCGCACGCAGGTTCGGCAAACTCGCCGCTTCCGCCCTTAGAGCAAAAAATACAACCGCCGCTTGAAATTTTGCCGTCACGATTTGGGCAAGTCATTTTGCCGTCGAGAGAAAGTTTGTATACCTTTTCGCCGTATTTCTCAATTAAATAATCGCTTAATTTGTTGTAATAAAACATAAACACCTTCGTTTTATTATAACACGCCCTATCGTCTTTTCAACGTGCAAATTTATACCTTAAACAACAGCATCGACTTGCCAATCCTTCTTTTTTTTGAGATATACATATAACGCCGAAATGTAAACGCCGTGAGAACTTGCCTAAAACCTACACTTCACTACTTGATTTACAAATCATTTAAGCGCACATTAAAGTCAAAAAGGTTTGATTTTTAAAAGTCTTAGTGTATAATAATGTAGCAAGCTGCTTTAATCGTTTATAGGTTTTGCCAAACGACTTTAAACTTGTAGCACTAAGATTGCTTTTGTTAAGCGCCCATGCTGCTTGACGAAAAAATAAAAATTGCAATTTAAGTAAACTACAAATCTACAAAGTTCGTTTGCGAGCAAAACAAATGCTCCCGTAGTTAAATGGATATAACAGTCCCCTCCTAAGGGACCGTTGTGGGTTCGATTCCCGCCGAGAGTACCACATTGGCGCGTATAATACGCGCCTTTTTACATAGTGAATTGTCATAAAGATTATGATTTTTATAGTCGTTGGCTTATTATTGCCGTGGAGGCAAAATATGAGTTTTACTTTTTATAAAAACAAAAAAATACTTGAAACGCAACCTATACATTTGGTACAGGGCGAAGATAACGTAACTAAACTTGAAATTCCTTTGAGCATAGACCCCGACAATTTGTATCATTGCTATATGGAATTCAATCAGACAAACGGCTATAAGTTTTTTGCCGAACTTACAAGATGCGCCGAACACTTCGAATATTCTTTCACTTCGGCAGTGACTAAGCACGTCGGCGAAATCGATATGCAGCTCGTCTTACAAAAAAAGGACAACAGCGAAATTTACAAAACAATGCCGATTACGGGCAAAATTATCGTCCACCGCTCTCTTAACGCTATGGAAACGGGTGTCAACGATTTGCCCGAAGATTTATCAAAACAAATTCTCGCAATCGTAAATTCGAGACCGTCGCAAGAAGATTTAACTTTCGGATTAAGCACAAAGCTGTCCGTTTCGTCATATCAGACGGACAAAGCCGTTTACGACGCAACAAAAACTACCGTCGATTTGCTTGAACAAAACTCGGTAAAAAAGATTTCTCAAACGCTCACGTCGCAAGAAAAAACGGTAGCCCGAACCAACATAGGCGCGGCGTCGCTACTTGACGTCTACCCTGTCGGCTCTATTTATATGTCGGTATCTTCGACATCGCCGAAAACGTTGTTCGGCGGTGAATGGACGCAAATTAAAGACACGTTTTTGCTCGCTTGCGGCGCAACATTTTCAAACGGCGCAACAGGCGGCGAAACGGCGCACACCTTAACGCTAAATGAATTGCCCGCACACGGCAATCACCTTCCTACTTCCGCAGCTGAATATTATTCAAAAGGAAGTGGCGGATTCTATCTTCATAAATCCGTTTTATATTCGACTTCAAACGAAGAAGGGCAAAAACGTGGCTGGAAAATGTACGGCGGAAACGAGGCATATCCCGAAGGCCTTGCTCGCGGAGGCGGCGCGGCGCACAACAATATGCCGCCATACCTTGCCGTTTATATGTGGAAACGCACGGCGTAACTTAGAATTTGTTTGATTACAAATAGACAGGCAACATTACTTTGAGCGAAATGGAAATTCATAATCAGTTTTAAGAATTACTTTAAATTATTGTATAGTTGTATATTACTAATTAAAGAATACATTAGTACTTCAGCAACTAGTAACATGCGGAAATATTTATTCCCATCGTGGTTAATAAATATCATCTGCCTTTTTAATATTAAAAGCCACGCATTTTTGCGTGGCTTCTTTGTTTTAATTAACTTTTTGGGTTGTGCCTTTCACCTTTTTTGTGCTTCTTGCAAAAGTTTTGAAAAACCATTGCCTTACTCTATTTGTCATCAAAACTTGAACAACAAACCTAATCATTACGGCGACTAAATACTCTATGCCGTTTATTATTTTGTTTTTTCTCATAAATCGAAATAAGTCACGTTCGCTTTTATAATACTTGTAACCGCCACGACGCTGATACATTTCCTTCCCGACTCTTGCGTATACAAGAGATTCTTGAATATTATAAAATCGACATCTTGCAAGATACATCCTTGCCCAAAGATAGCTGTCTTCATTATAATGCCAATGTAAATATCCCCCGGCTTTTTCGACATCGCTTTTTCTAAGCATAGCCGTCATATGATTTATAGGGCAACGCTTTTTTAAATATTTACATATATCTTCATGTTTTTCGGGAACTACTCTCTCTGCAACAATATTAGTAACATCACCTATAAACTCTTTGATATTGCTTCCACAAACCGATAAAGATGGATCTTCCATCATGATTGCAAGTTGTTTTTCACACCTGTCAAGAACATTAATATCGTCAGTATCTATTCTTGCAACAAACTCATTACGGCAATACAACATGCCTTCTCTTAATGCTAAACCAAGACCATGATTTGTTTCAAGCGGAACCAACGTGTAAAGCTCAGGGGCTTTTTCTTTAAGGTCGTTCACATAATCTAAAAGTTCATTTCCTATGGGGCCATCAATCACAATGACTATTTGTTCAGGCGGAACGGTTTGGTTTATCATAGACTCTACGCAAACTTCCATTTCATCTATTTTAGTATTCTTATAAATTGAAGCCAAAAAGCTATATTTTTCCATTTTTATCCTTAATTTCCATTTCGATAAAATATCTATCGGATTTTTATATGTTAGTTTTGTACTCTTTAATATTACTTCTTTAACACTGCAAAAACGGTTTTGAATATAATTTTTATGTTATAAAACAATCCCATTTTTCTGATGTATTTCAAATTGAGATTAAGTTTGACAGGCATAATTTCGTTGACATATGCCGCCTCGGTATCTTCCGCGTTTTCCAAAATGGTGTTTTCATCTCTGAAAACGATTGACGCTTCATCGGTTATACCGGGTTTGACCAAAAGAACGTTTCTTTGTTCTTCGTTGTACATTGCGACGTATTTAGGGACTTCCGGTCTTGGGCCGACAAAACTCATTTGTCCGACAAAGACGTTGAAAAGTTGCGGCAATTCGTCGATTTTCGTTTTTCTCAAAAACTTGCCCACTTTAGTGATTCTGCTATCGCCGCTGGTCGAAATTTGAAGTCCTTTCGCTTCGGCGTTTGTCACCATGGTGCGGAATTTCATAATTTTGAATTCTTTGCCGTTTTTGCCGACGCGAACTTGTTTAAAGAACGCTCCGCCTTTCGAGTCGCAGACGATTGCAAAAGATATAAGTATAAACGGCAAAGCCAAAAACAACAATGCGATAAAACTGACGATTAAATCGAAAACTCTTATGCAAAATCTTTTAAACCATTTTCTTTTGACAATCTTCTTATAATCGATTTTTTCGCTTGTATTTTCCTTGACGCCGTGCTCAGTTTTGGCAGAAACCGAAAGCGAATCCGTTTGCTCGGTTACAACTTCCGCTTCGTTTGCCGATTGATTTTCGGTTATGATTTTTTCTTCGCTCATTTTACAATTCCCAAAGCCTTTTTATAACAATCAATGACGTAACCGACTTCTTCATCCGTAAGCAACGTATGAAGCGGTAACGTAATTTCGCTTTCGTATCTTGCATAAGATGCAGGATAGTTTTTAATATCGAAGCCCAACGCCTTATATGCCGTGTGCATAGGAAGCGGCTTGTAATGCACGTTTGTTGCGACGCCGAATTCCGCCATCTTTGTTATGATTGCGTTGCGTCTTGTCACGTCCGCGCCGATAACCCTTGTAAGGCACAAGTGTCCCGAACCGCTATAATCCTTTCCGTATTGAGAAATGAACTCGATGCCTAAAGAACTAAGTTCTCTTTCGTAACGCTCGAAGATTTCCTTTCTTCTATTAAGCATTCCGTCATAGCGTTTAAGCTGAGCTATTCCGATGCTTGCCATAATGTCCGTCATATTGCATTTTTGACCGAGCAGACAGATATCGTATTCCCAAGCGCCGATTTTTGTTTTAGCAAGCGCGTCTTTGTTTTGACCGTGCAAGCTCCAAAGCATAAACTGTCTGTAAAGTTCTTCGTCCTTTTCTTCGCTAAGGCTTAGCCATGTAACGGCGCCGCCTTCTGCAGTCGTAAGATTTTTGACGGCATGAAAACTAAACGACGAAAAGTCCGCAAAAGTACCCGCCCTTTTGCCTTGTTTTTCTGCGCCGAAGCTGTGCGCCGCATCGGCAAGCAAGATTATTCTGCCATAAGCCTTTTGCAAATCGTTCGACGGTTTGAACAACGATTTTTTTTCATTCACGATTTTGTATAGTCTGTCGTAATCGCAAATTACGCCGCCGATATCGACAGGAATTATCACCTTGGTCTTTTCGGTAATAAGCGTTTCGAGCATATCGTAGTTCATTTCGTATCCGTCGCCCACGTCGCATAAAACGATTTTCGCGCCGACGTGTTCGATGACGCTTGCGCTTGCCGTGTAGGTATATGCGCTCGTGATAACTTCGTCGCCTGCACCCACACCCAAAACGCGGAGAACAAGCTCCAAACCTGCGGTTGCCGAATTAAGGCATACTGCTTTTTTCGTTCCGCAATATTCTGCGATTTGCTTTTCGAAAGATTTTGTTTTAGGGCCTGTAGTTATCCAGCCCGAACGAAGAGTATCCGCTACTTCGTCTATTTCCGCCTGCGATATATCCGGCGGAGAAAATTTAATGTTCATATTATTCCTCATACTTTGTCGCGAGTGATTTTAGTCGTTAGCTACGGCAAAACCACAAACGTGGTTTGCTTAATTATATACCACCTTAAAACCGTTGGCAAGCATTAGTAAGCAAAACTAAGGCTAAGCGCAACATATGCACCGTTTTAAATGCCTTCGTCTAAAATATCTTGTACGATATCCGCCGATAATAAACACAATTCTAAGCAGGGACGTTTTTTATAGTATTCGTCCGTACGTTTCTCGGGAGCGCCGCCGTCTGTATGTTTAACTCCGCTAAGCAGTTCGC
>JAQYCY010000033.1:0-4010 GCA_028724485.1 Bacillota bacterium
TATAAAAACGAAACTAAAATTCAAAATAATTTCTTTCGGCTTGCTTGTAAAGAAAAAAACGAACTTTGAATTTTCATCAAGGTTCGTTTTATTCTTGTTCGGTGAGGTTGGTATCTTGTCCACTTTGTATAATCTGTGCAAACACTTCGTCTTACTTTATTCACATTTTAAATAACAGGACTTGTAGCGAGCTTGCGAGCGTAATAGCGAAGCTGAACAACTTGTTTGTTCAGCAAGCGCCACCTGCATGCAGGTTACAAACTTGTTTGTACGCAACGCGAAACGTTGCGGCAAGTCCTTTTGCGCATTAAAAAAGACAACCGTAAGGTTGTCTTTTTTTAGTGCGGTCAACAGGACTTGTAGTGAGCGAAGCGAGCGTAATAGCGGAACGAGCGAATTTATTCGCGGAAGTGATCGTCTACGCTCAACGATTTGTTGCAAGCAACAATGCTACGCATTCGCGCGATGAATCGCACAATCGTTGGCTATGTCCGCTGCGCTCGATTTCCGCAAATGCAAGCGCTTGCTTCTCTCTTCGCTTGCGGTCAGCTGCACAGCGTGCAGGGGCAAACAAACTCAGTGCCGTTTGCCAACAAAACGTAGTTTTGTTTCAAGTCCGCTGCCGCATGAAAAAAGACAACCCTTTCGGATTGTCTTTTTTGGTGCGGTCAACAGGACTTGAACCTGCATGGAGTTACCACAAGATCCTTAGTCTTGCGCGTCTGCCAATTCCGCCATGACCGCTCACAGCTTTATTAGTATATAAAATATTACGCATTTTGTCAATGAATTTAATGCTAATTTTTAAACAAAAATAATATTTTTAAATGCTTTTATATCGATATACTATATGGCAAAATTCATTTCATAAATTCGTTCATATTTAAAGAATAATTTTAAAACCATCGCTTACTCTGTCGTACTTTATCAAATTTTACAAGTTTACGACAAGACATTGACATATTATGTAAATGTGTTAAAATAAACTTGCGACACATTTAAATATTCTCTTAACACAGGCGAATACTATCGGTAGATTTGTATTCTCTCTTCTCGTGTTAGGAGTAAATGTGTCGCAACATTGAGAGATACATTTTTACATGCGTCTCTTATGAGGCGCATTTTTTATTTTAAACACAAGGAGAGAGAAAAAATGTTAAACAATGAACAAAGGGAAATTGAACGAAACGACAATGTTTTCAAGTTTTGGAACATATTAAATCGTGTTCTAATGTGGATCGGAATTGTCGGTAGCGCACTTAGCGGCATAGTTCTATGGATTGTCTTGCTAGAACCGCTTTTTATAATTATAGCCATAGGCGGGGTTTTGTTATCACTTTTAAGCTACGCAATATTTCAGCTGATTCTTTCAACGCTTGCGGATATTAAAATTATTCGTGACAAGTTGATAAAAATGGATAAAACAATCGATGACCTTAAAGAATAATCTGAGCTAAATTAAAACCGAAAATACGACCGCCAACTAAAAAAGTTCTTAGTTTAATGCTAAGAACTTTTTAGGTTTTAAAAAGAATTAGTTTCACTACGTTTGCGGCACACCGTATATTTCTTTAATAATTCGGGCAACTTCCGGCGGAACAAGAGAATAATTGCAAATACCTATAAGCTCTTTTGCTCTTGTGGACGAAACGTCTGCCAAATCGGTTTGCGACAGCAAAAACACTGTGCTTACGCCAAGCCCCTCATTGTAACTTGCCATTTCCTTTTCATACTTATCGTCTTGCTCATTGCGTATTCCCCTGACAAGCATTCCGAGCCCGTGTTTTTTGGCATAGTCGGCGGCATATCCGCCGTAAAAATCGCATTTTACGTTTTTAAACTTTGCCGTCATAGCTTTGAGCATTTTTAGTCGGTCTTCAATGTTAAACTTGGTAATTTTGTCGGGATTTATAAGAATAACGACGTAAACTTTTTTAAACATAGTAGACGCTCTTTCGATAACTTCGAGATGCCCTATCGTCGGCGGATCAAACGTTCCCGTGACGTAACCTATGCTTTTTTTTATGAGTTTTTTCATTCCTAACATAACTTTTCAATAAACTCCGCTGTGGTGTTTCCCATTTTTTTGGTTCTGATATTATATTTTTCGTCTTTAAATTCAATAACGTTGTCGGTTGCGTGTTCATAAACAAGCATGCCGCCGTCGTTTAACAAATCGAGTTCAATCACTTGGCGAACAGCATTTTGCCCTATTTCCCCCTTATACGGAGCGTCGATAAAAATCAAATCATATTTTTTTTCGCAAGAATTTAAAAACGCTTTGAAATCGGCTTTTGAAACTTTATACGTTTTTTCGTCGATGCCTTTAAGGTTTTTTCGGACGTAAATCAGCGAATTTTCACTGACGTCGACAAAATCGACGAATTCTGCGCCACGACTCAATGCTTCTATGCCAAGCGCACCGCTTCCTGCAAAAAGGTCAAGTACGATTGCAGACGGCGTGTAACATTGCAAAATGTTGAACATGGTTTCTTTAATTCTGTCCGTCGTTGGTCTTACGCTGTCGCCGCTCGGCGCTTCCAAACACTTTCCGCGATACTTACCTGCAATAACTCTCATTTCGCAATCACAACGTCAAGTTTAACGTCCGTTTCCTCCGCATCGATTTTTTCAACCTTTTGACAATCGAATGCAACTCCGCATTTGAAAGTCTTGTTCTTCGACAAAAACTTATCATAATAGCCCTTGCCTCTTCCGAGTCTGTTTAAATCTTCGTCAAAAGCAAGCATCGGCACAACCGTGAAGTCAAATTTATTTCCTTCATTCCCGTCTTTCGGCTCTAAAATTCCATAACCGTTGTACCAAAACTCGGTGTCGACATCTATTTCGATTGCTTTCATTTCGTCACCGAAAAGTTTAGGCACAAAAACCGTTTTGCCTTGTTTTATGGCTTTTTTGATAAAATCAATCGTATATGGCTCGTTAAAGTCAGACAAAAAACAAAAAACGTTTCTTGCCGTTTTATATTGTTCGAGCCCTAAAATCTCACTAAAAATACCGCTCGATTTTTTAGCTTTTTCTTCATCGGTCAGATTCTTCAATTTCTCTCTGACTGCTTTTCTAAGTTCTTTTTTGTCTTGCATAAAATCTTTTCTTCCTATGTCAAATATACCCTTTTTGTCCGCCGTTTGTCAAGTCCTGTCAAAATTTCATAGCAAATCTCGCCTTGTCGTCTTGCCTGATACTCTGCGTCGATGCCGTCACCGAGTAAACACACTTCTTCTCCGACTTTTAAAACGATTTTTCCGGTATATATAATCATCATATCCATACAAGCGACCGACAAGACGTCGAACGCCTTTCCGCGGCAAAACACTTTCCAGCCTTTTCGTCTTATTCCGTCGGCATAGCCGCCAAATACGACCGCTATATTCCCGCTTTTTTTCATCTTGCAATCGCCATAACTGACATATTCGCCCCTTTTAACAAACTTCGTCGTTATAACTTTTGAATATACTTTAAGCGCAGGCGTAACTCTGTCGGCAAGATAACCGTATCCGCCGATACCGACTCTTATCATATCGCTTTCAATCGGCAAATCGATTGTCGAAGTTGCTTGAATGTGAAATATCCCCTCGCCCAATATGCTTCTGTAAATTTCTTTTTTGACGGCATAATCGGCTATTTGCGCCACGTTCGGTTTCCTGAAATGACTAAATCCGCCGACGGTTTTAATACGTTTACTGCCTTTCAAGCGTTCCAACAACAAGCCCAAATCTTCGTTATCTTTAATTCCCAAACGGTTCATTCCCGTATCGAATTTTACGAATACGCTCACGTCTTTGCGGCAAAGCGCGCATGCTTTTTCAAGCGATACGATTTGCTCAAAACTAAACACGGCAGGAGTCAAATCAAAACTTACGACGTTTTCGGCTTCCTCGCAAAAGAAAACAGACACCAAAATAGGCTTAACGATTCCGCATTTCCGAAGCTCTATGCCTTCTTCAACGGTAGCGACTCCGAAATAGTCCACAATGTCTTCCGTTCCT
>JAQYCY010000034.1:0-10699 GCA_028724485.1 Bacillota bacterium
AAGCACGTTCCGTTTCGGCAAATATCGATTTAATACAAATTATTAAATTAACGTCAGGCGCTCCGACTCAAATAATCTTTTTTTTAATCATCTTTTCTTCTAACTAAACACAATTCGCAATAAATGTAATAAGCGTTTATCGCAAATCATTTATCGGCAAGCGTCCGTAATTTTATTAAGTCGAAAACTCAGAGCGAAAACAGTTTCAAAAACAGTTCCAAAAACAATTATAATAGCAACGGATGCAACGCCGTCCGGCAATAACTTTAAAACACCGCTTTGAGAACGCAACGTCTAGCAAAACCGCCGCTCAAATCACAATACTTCGATATTAAATGAATATTCTTTTTAATAAGTTTTCAGATAATAAATTTTGCAATTTGGATAATAGATTTCAAAACTTAAAGCCCCGCCGTTAGTGCCATTTGACTATTTTGACTCTTAACTACTCAAAAACGTAAAGCACATTTATTTTTTAAACACATTCGATATATAGCTTTTTTTTAATGAATAAGTCCGAAACTAAATATTTAGCTAAAAAAATTTATGAACGCAAAAAACTTCAACCATATCATTTAAACATTAAAAAGCCTAATAAACAAAATCAGGTATCATTCATCGTTGTAACCAAATCAAAACAGTAGAGCATTTTGGGCAAAAGCGTTTAAAACTGCAAGCGTTAAACACAAGCAACAAAGCATAGTCATACTGCAAAAACTGAATTTAGCAGTTTTGTTGCTTGCGACAAGCCGCCGAAAAATTAAGTACGTTTATAACAAACGCCAATATGTCGTTATACCAAAAAATACAAGTGATTTAATTTTATCCACAAAGCGAAATATATGTGGATAAGCCCGTTTTAAAAGAGTAAGTTTCGCAAATTGCTATTTATCGATTTCTATCGTTTTAAAACGGCTTTCTTGCCGATTTCCCCCTTAGGTTTTTCGTCGTGCAGTTGAGTAAAAAAAAATTTTTCGGCATTCGTCTTGTTTCACGTGAAACGCTGATTTTCTATAAAAATAGCCGTTTTTCTATGCTTTTTGGGGCTAAAATGCCCCAAAAACGGCGTTTTTTTGTTTCACGTGGAACAACACCGACAAAACCGCTCCCTAAAATTGTTTCACGTGAAACATAGTTTTTAAGCGATTTGCGAACCTGTCTATTTATTCGCTTCGTCATTATTTCTGACGCGATTTTCCTATGTTTCATAAACGTAAATTTAACAAAAATTGCGACTTTTCCACCGATTTATCAACAAAATGCGGTTATTTATCCACAGGAAAATTTCATATAATATCGCTCCTGTTTTTCGATATCTTTTGCATACTTTTCTATAAAATTTATGGTTATTTAATCAACGTTTCTATGGATTGTAGCGTCAAATATAAGTTTGCGTTTATTCTATCAGCTTTATCTGATAGCTTGCCGCTTGCACCCATAATTTCATATCATAAGCGTTTGCGTTCATTTTTGCCGCAATTTATGGGTGCTTTTATTATTTTTCTTACTTGCTCGGCTTTAAAAAATCAAGCTAAATGGTACTCAATCTACCACTTAAAACACTATAGTTTAATAAAAATCACGCAAATCTTTGTCGCCACCACTTCATTCTTGCGTTTATTGCGTTTAACTTGCCACGTTATTAGTTAAAAAATATTATAAATTACATTATACAAACTTGCCTTTTTCTTCTCTTTATATAAATCTTTCAGTCAAAATAATAAACCCGCTATCTTTTGTACATTGCTTTTCTTTCGTTTCGCATTTCTTTTTCGCTAAATTCACGGCATATCGCTAACGTTTAGAAATTGTACCGACAAAAAATTTGGCTTTTCTTATTTGTCAATTTAAAAAAAATTGAAATTAAAAAATATAACATAGCAAAAGGTTGTTCGTGATTTCTTGATTTTGTCTTTAACAAAGTTTTTTTTTAACAAAGTCTTTACTATTATATCTGCGTGTGTGAAATCTTGAATTATCTGTTTTGTTAAATCTGCATTTATAAATAAATATTGTGTGAAATCCGTGTGTGAAATCTTGTTCGGGAATTTTAAATTTGCTTAATTCCAATGCTTAACCTAAGCGTCGATTTTTCTTAGCTTTGTTTTTCAAGACGAAAAACCTGTGTGACAGCGTGCGACTTCAAAAAAATTTCAAAAGGCAAAATCGGTCAAAAGACAAGCGTTTTTCATCAATTTTTATGCAATTTTTGCCGCCAAAAATCCGATAATTTTTACGTCATCGAGCTTAGAAATGGACAGTATTTGTATACAAATTAACTAATATTTCCTATATTTGCTTCACTTTGTAAACAATTCTGAGTTTCATCGAAATCGGCATATTTTATGAATAACAATATGAGTTACAAAAAAACCGATTGAAAATCCAATCGGTTTTTAAATTTTCTAATTATCTTTTTGGTTTTTGAATTTTTTTATTATCTATCGGTTTTTAAATTTTTTAATTATCTTTGATGATGCATAAACGTCATTTGACTTAACCAATATAAATGCCTTAATTACGTTTCTTGTTTCGCTTAATATTCGTTTATATTATATTCTGCATTATCATTCATACATTGACATCTGCTTTGTTTAAGCTAAGCATTTGGCTCGCCTCGTTGCGATAATGAAAAAACAAATTAAAATAAACTTTTATCTTTAATTTTCCAAAACGACAAGATAGTTTTCGATTTCCCTTTTTGCGTCGTCTAAATCGTGTTCAAGATAATTTCCGCATTCTTTGCGCGAACTACCGGGAATCGAAGAAAACGACAGACACTTTTTAAGGCAGTCTATCGTAAAGGCTTTTGCGTTGTCCGTTTCGACAGAATCAAGCAAAAGATAAAAACCCGTGCGACAGCCCATAGGACCGAAATAAATAACTTTGTCTTGCAATTCGCTGTTTCTCGCAACGGTTGCCATTAAATGTTCGATTGTGTGCATCGACGCATTTTTCAGATAATCGCCGCCGTTCGGTTTCTTGAAACGCAAATCATAAGTATAAATTCCGTTGTCGACTCTAGACAAATAAAAACCTTTGTCAAGCACGTCGTGGTCAACTTCAAAAGACGCTATTCTTTTCACTTTATGTTCTCCAATAAAATTCCGAGCGTGCCTTCAACGTTTCTCATTCCGTTTTTGATAAACTCGCTATATGACGTTGCGGCGCTCTCGTCTGCATTGTCCGAAACAAGTTTAAGCGACATAACTGGTACGCCGTTCTTTTTTGCGACTATTGCGATTCCCGCAAGTTCCATATCGCATACTTCGGCGGCAAAGTCTTTAACGAGCTTTTCTTTTTCCTTTTTATCGGAAATAAACGCATCGCCGCTTGCAAGCGTAACAAACGGAAGCCTGTTAGGCAATTTTTGTTGAAGGGCAAGAACCCTTTGTCTGTCAAGATAGAAATAAAAATCGCAGTGCTTTCCGTATTGTCCGCGTTTTACGTCATCAATTCCGCTCAAATCGAATTGGTGGTGTACAACTCTTTCGATCAAGACGATATCGCCGGCTTTAAGGCTTGGCGTAAGACTTCCGACGTAACCGGCATTGACTATAAGGTCGACTTCATATCTGTCGATAACAAGTTGCGTAGCTGCTGCCGCGTAAATTTCACCGATTCCGCAATTCAACAAAAAGACGTCGTTTGTACCATTTGAAAAACGGTAAATTGTAATTCCCCCGATTGTTTCGTTGCCGATAGCGTGTCCGAGCTGATTGTAAATGGGAGCTAATTCCTTTTCCATCGCAGTTATAATTGCAATTTTCATAATTTACCTCGACAATGATTTTAACACAATTTTATGTTTATGAAAACTTAATTTAATAAAAGTTGCAAAAAAATCAACGAAATGTTATTATAAACAAGTCGAAAACTGCTATTAGTCAAAATTCGAGCCGTTTCGCGCCGAAAAACAATTTTCGACCAAGCAGGACCTTTTATGAATTTTTTAATCGAAAACGCAAAAAAATACGGAATAAATTTGTCGGAAAATCAGGCTAATCTTTTAATTTCATACAAAAACGAAGTTTTAGAACAGAACAAAACCATGAACCTGACAGCAATTACCGACGAAAACGAATTTATCGAAAAACATATTATCGACTCACTCTGCGGCGGAAAATACTTGCAGAACCAAGGCTTGCTTATCGACGTCGGATGCGGTGGCGGCTTTCCGTGCGTTCCGCTGGCGATTGCTTTTGACAAACTTGCCGTGACCGCAATAGACAGCACGGCAAAAAAAATCAATTTCGTTTCAAATGCGACAAAAAAATTAAAAATCGAAAATTTGACTGCCATTACGGCACGTGCGGAAGATTTGGGCAGGGGCACATTCAGAAACAAATTCGACTTTGCTACGGCAAGAGCCGTGTCAAATCTAAAAGTTCTTATCGAACTTATCGTTCCACTCCTTAAAGTAGGCGGAAAATTTATAGCGTATAAGGCAAACGACAGCGAAATAGGCGAGTCGCAAAATGCCTTGAAAGCGTTAAACTGCAAAATTGTCGAAACTGCTAATTTTTCGCTTCCTTGCGGCGATTCGAGATGCCTTATCGTAATCGAAAAAACCGCCGACACACCTTCTCTTTATCCGAGACAATATTCTCAAATAAAAAACAAACCGCTTTAAAAGCGGTTTTTATTATCTGTTTACTTTTGCTTCTATATTCGCTTTTATTTTTAACATTTCTTTTATCTTTGCTTCCACCTAGTGCTTCTTCTTTGCTACTTTCTTCACTTTTTATCCTTGTTGTTTCCTTACTTTTATTCTTGCTTCTGCCTTTGTTATGATTTTTACTTTTTATCTTTATTTTTATCATTACTTTTAACTTTGTTTTTAGCTTTTTTCATCTTTGCTTTTAGGCTGATTTTTTAATTAAAAACAGCAAAAAAATTAGCAAAAATTGATATATCAAAGACTTTTTGGGTTGATTTTAGAATGTTTTGATTTTATCGCTATCGGCGTTCCGATTTGTTCATAATAAGCCTTACGGCACGCTCTGCAATTTGACCGTCGCCGCCGAAGATAGACGTTTCGCCGTCACAATGCCGATATTACGTCTCTATTTTATGTTTGTATATATATAATTATATAAATATATATACTTATCCACAATATTAAATGAAAATTTTGCCGTTTTCTCTTGTAAGGCTTTAAAACTTTTGTTATACTTAAATGAAGAATACTTTTTAGATAAATTTAAAGGTACGAAATGGCAAAAATCATTACTTTTTCAAATCAAAAAGGTGGGGTAGGAAAAACAACAACCTGCATAAACCTCGCGGCTTTTCTTGCTGCGGACGGATACAGAGTTTTGGTTGTCGATATGGACCCACAGGGCAACGCCTCGTCAGGCTTAGGGTTTACCGATAGAAAGAGCGAAAAATCGACGTACTCGGTGCTTTGCGGAGATATGACTCTCACCGACGCTATGGTAGATACGGAAATCGAAACGTTAAAACTCGTTCCGAGCTGTATGGATTTGTCGGGTGCGGAAGTTGAACTTGCAACCGTTATGGCTCGTGAAAAAATGTTATGCGATAAAATCGCCGACGCAAACGAAAAATTCGATTACGTATTTATCGATTGTCCGCCGTCGCTCGGCTTGCTCACCATAAATGCGCTTACTGCGTCCACGGGCATTATCGTTCCTATTCAATGCGAATATTTTGCACTCGAAGGTCTTACACAAATGATGAACACCGTCAAACTTGTTAAAAAGCATCTCAATCCGCCGCTTGAAGTGTACGGCGTTGTTTTGACGCTGTTTGATCCACGTGCAAATCTTTGCCAGCAAGTAAAAGCGGAAATCGACAACTATTTTTGCGAAAAAGTTTTCAAAACGGTTATACCGAGAAATATACGTCTTGCAGAAGCTCCGAGCTACGGCAAACCTATCGTTTTGTACGACAGGCACTGTCAAGGCGGAAGAGCATACTGCGATTTGAAAAACGAATTTATTGAAAGGATGAACGGATAATGGCACAGACAAAAGGTGGATTAGGCAAGGGTATGAGCGCCCTTTTTGCCGACTATGAGGACAACAGAGAAGTTAAAATCGACAGCAAAGAAGGAACGGTCAATCAACTTGACATTACTTTGATTGACAGAAATCCCGAACAAGCAAGAAAAACTTTCGACGAAGCCAGCTTGAAAGAAATGGCAGAATCGATGAAGCTATACGGAGTTTTACAACCGCTTCTCGTCACTAAGGTCAAAGACCGTTATCAAATCGTCGCAGGCGAACGCCGTTTCAGAGCCGCCCACATGGCAGGTCTTAAAAACGTTCCCGCAATCATAAAAGACCTTCCCGTCGAAGAAATCAAAGCCATTTCTTTGATTGAAAACATTCAAAGAGAAAACCTTAATCCTATCGAAGAAGCGGAAGGCATAAAAGAACTTATGACAAATCACGGGCTTACGCAGGAAGGCGTCGCCGACCGTCTCGGAAAAAGCCGTCCTTACGTTGCAAACTCGCTCAGACTTTTGACGCTTCCCGAACAAGTCATAAATATGGTTAAATCAGGTCAGCTCACAACGGGACACGCAAGAGCTATGGTCAGCATCGAAGATAAGGATTTCATTATCAATCTTGCCAAACAAACCGTTCAATACAAACTTACCGTTCGTGAAGTCGAAGAAAGAGTCAGACTTTATTATTCACGACAAGCAATCAAACCGGGGCCGAGAAAAACCGCTCCTCTTACGCTCGAACTTAAAGAACTCGTCAACGATATGAAACGGGTGTTCGGCACAAGGGTTAAACTTGTCGGTACGCCTGAAAAAGGCAGATTTTCAATCGACTATTTCACAAAGGACGATTTGGAAAGAATTTATCAACTTATAGAACAACTTAAAGATAACGAATAAGCAAAACTAAAAGGGGAGAATTATGGGAACAAAAAAAACGGAAAACAACGACGTCAAAACCAGATGGTATAAGGACGCTGTTTTTTATCAAATTTATCCGAGAAGTTTTTGCGATTCCAACGGCGACGGCATCGGCGATATCAGGGGCATTATCTCAAAACTCGACTATTTAAAAGACCTCGGCGTAACCGCCGTTTGGCTTTCGCCATGCTATAAATCGCCGAACGACGACAACGGCTATGACATTTCCGACTATCGCGACATTATGGACGAATTCGGCACGCTCGACGATTGGCAGGAGATGGCTGACGGCATGCATGAAAGAGGAATTAAACTCGTAATGGATTTAGTCGTTAACCATACGAGCGACGAGCACGAGTGGTTTAAACAGTCGCGTTCGTCTAAGGACAATCCATACAGAGATTATTACATTTGGAGAAAAGGAAAGGGCAAGGACGGCAAAACTCCGCCCAACAACTGGACGTCGAGATTTACGGGTTCTGCGTGGGAGTACGACGAGACGACGGGTGAATTTTATCTCCACCTTTTCCATAAAAAACAGCCGGACCTCAACTGGGAGAATCCCAAGGTCAGACAGGAGGTTGCGGATATCTGTAACTACTGGTTCGAAAAGGGCGTCGACGGCTTCAGATGCGACGTTATAACTTATATAAGCAAGGATCAGTCGTTTGCCGACGGTAAATTCAATCCCGTCGTATGCGGTGACGAGCATTTCGTTATAGGACCGAGATACCATGAGTTTATTCACGAGCTTAACGAAAAATCGTGGTCTAAGTACGACACGATGATTGTCGGTGAGGCGCAGGGCATTACGATAAACAATGCGTTCGACTGCGTTGACGAGAGCCGTGAGGAGCTTGACTGCGTGTTTACGTTCGAGCATCAGACCGAGGTTGACTCGTTTATGACGACTATACCTAAGCCGTTTAATCTTAAAAAGTGGAAAGAGATTTTCTCATCCTGGCAGGCTCTGCCCGACACGTGCTGGAACTCGCTCTATCTTGAAAATCATGATTATCCGCGTGTTGTCCCGCGTTACGGAAAAATGGAGTACCGCGAGTATGTCGACAAAATGCTCGCAATAAGCATTAACTTCTTAAAGGGTACGCCGTACATATATCAGGGACAGGAAATCGGTATGACGAATTTCGAGGATCTCGAACCCGACGAGTACAGGGACGTAGTTTCATTACAGCTTCGCGACACGGTCAAAAAGATTTTCCCGCCCGCAATGCCCATAGTTAAGTGGGGGCTTAATAAAAAGGCGAGAGATCACGCGCGCGCTCCCATGCAGTGGGACGACAGCGAATACGCGGGATTTTCGACAGTCGAGCCGTGGATGCCCAACAACCCGAATTATCCCGAAATAAACGTCAAAAAAGCCCTTGAGGATAAAAACAGCGTTTGGTATTTCTATCAGAAGATAAACCGTATGCGTATAGGCGACGAGATAATAAGATACGGCACATATAAGCAGTATATGCCTGAAAATAAGGATATCTGGGTGTACGAAAGAGCGTACAAAGGAAAAAAATATGTCGTTGTCGCAAGCTACACGGATAAGGAAGCCGTGTTCACCATGCCAAGGGAATTAAGATACAATAAGTGCAAACTTATTCTTCATAATTATAACGACGGTGAGTTCATGCTCACAAGCTGTCGTTTGAAACCGTACGAGGCTTTCGTATTTGAGACGGATTAACGGGGATGTTAAAGGTGATGTTAAAAACGCCCGGACCGCAAAAAGCAATTGTATAATAAAATAGGTTTGCTTTTTGCTATGAATTAACCTCACCCTCGGAGTACTTTTTGTACGCCGTCGGGCAAGCCTAAAACACCGTTTGGGACGGCGTTTTAGGTTCGGTTAATCCATTCCGAACTTTTTTCCTATCCGCTCCGTACAATAAAACAGCAGGTCTGTGAAAAATTTTTTCACAGACCTGTATTTATATAGTTGTATTTTAATCCAACAGCGACGTGTATTCGTCTCCGAAAGGCGCGAGCGTACGTTTGAGGATATTATTCATAAACGCTATCGCGGTTCCGTAGTTCGTTATCGGGGTGTCCTCGTTTACGCACGTCTGCATTCTCGAAATCATCTCGCGTTCGTTGAGCATACAGCCCCCGCAGTGAATTACGAGCGCATAAGAGCTTACGTCATCGGGAAACTCCCTGCCCGATGTGAATTCAAATTCAAGTTTTTTACCCGAAAATGCCGTTATCCATTTCGGAAGTTTTACCGTGCCGATATCCTCGCACTGCCTGTGATGCGTACAGCCCTCGGATATCAGAATTTTATCGCCGTCATTTAATTTATTAAGCATTGACGCGCCCTTGACGGCTTCTTTTAAAATGCCCTTATACCGCGCGAAAACAATTGAAAAAGAAGTCAGAGGGATATCCTCGGGTACGATTTTTGACACCTTTTCGAACGCCTGCGAGTCCGTTACGACGATTTTCGGTTTTTTATTCATTATCGACAGTGCGTATTCGAGCTCCGACTCCTTAACGACAATATTGATGCACGAATTGTCGAGTACGTCGCGGATTGCGTTCTGCTGCGGGAGAATCATTCTGCCCTTTGGTGCGGCGGAGTCGATTGGCGTGACGAGTACTGCGATATCGTTTTTATTTATTAAATCGCCGAGAAGCGGTTTTTGCTCTTTCGATTTTCCCGAAAGCGAGCCGATAAGCTCTTTTAATTCATAAATATTCGTGTTGTTTTTCGCGCTGACGTATATTTCGTTTTTGCCGGGATTCGGGACGTTTTCGAGCAAATCTGATTTATTGTATACGGTTATGTACGGTATATTTTTCTCGTTGAATACTCCTGCAAGTTCCTTTTCCGTATCAGTCAGCGGATTGTTCGCGTCCGTTACGAGAATCGCGATATCCGTATGAGTAAGAGTCTGTCTTGCGCGTTCCGCTCTCATTTCTCCGAGCGTTCCCGTATCGTCTATACCCGGCGTGTCGATAATCACAACCGGTCCTAACGGCAGAAGCTCCATAGCCTTCTGCACGGGGTCGGTCGTCGTACCCTTAACATCCGATACAAGAGACAGCTTTTGTCCCGTTACGGCGTTTACAACGCTCGATTTTCCCGCGTTTCTAAGCCCGAAGAAGCCTATGTGAATCCTCTCCGCGCTTACTGTGTCGTTTAATCCCATTTTCATCATTCCCCATTAAAAAGTAATATTATAAATATTTTATAATAACCAATGAAATTCCGAGGACAACCAAGACAATGCCTGTGGCTCTGTTCGCGGTTTTTGACGATACCTTATTCGCTATATGGGCGGCGATCATTGCGAATACAAGCGTGCTTATAACGCACACGATAAGCGAGAGCATGTCGGGTGCGCCTCCTATTGCAAAGTGGCTGACCGCTCCCGTCAGAGCAGTAGCGGACATTATAAATACGCTCGTGCCTACGGCTGTTTTTAATTCGTATCCGAGAACGCTTGTCAGAACCAACAGCATCATCAGTCCGCCGCCCGCGCCGACGAATCCACATATGAAGCCTACGGTTCCTCCGCAGACTATCGAGCGGATTATCTTCTGTTTTTTCGTCGCATTTTCGAGCCTTGCTTTCGGCTTCGTTACGGGCTTGATTATAAATCTCAAACCGAGGAAAAAGGTCATTATCATTGAAAATCCGCCCATCGCCTTGCTCGGCAGATAGCTTGCCGCGAACGAGCCTACGAACGTATAGATAAGCACGGATATCATCATGACTATGCCGTTTTTTATGTCTATGTTCTTTTTTCTCGCGTACATTACCGCACTCGCCGCGCTTGCCAGAAC
>JAQYCY010000035.1:0-5579 GCA_028724485.1 Bacillota bacterium
TTATCGGGATGCTTTTCTTTGTCTTCTCTGATTTTTCTCGCTACCGTGCTGAAAAGATAGCTTTCGTTGATATTTTGATAATTTGAATTTATTTTCATATTAACCTCTTATTCCCATTCGATAGTTGCAGGCGGTTTGCCCGAAATGTCGTAAACCACTCTCGAAACGCCGTCTACTTCGTTTGCTATTCTCGACGCGACTTTTTCAAGTACTTCGTGCGGCACTCTGCAACACTCTGCCGTCATAAAGTCGCTCGTTACGACCGCTCTTAACGCAAGAATATAATCGTACGTTCTGCTATCCCCCATAACGCCGACCGAACGCATATTTGTAAGCACTGCAAAGTATTGATTTGCCTTTACGTTTGCGTTTTCCATTTCACTTGTGAAAATCGCGTCCGCTTCTCTCAATATATCGAGCTTTTCTTCCGTAATATCGCCTATAATTCTGACCGCAAGTCCGGGGCCGGGGAACGGCTGACGATATACGAGTTTGTCAGGAAGTCCGAGCTTTTTGCCGATAACCCTGACCTCGTCTTTAAACAATCCCCTGAGCGGTTCGACAAGCTCTTTAAAACTCATATCCTTAGGTAAGCCGCCTACGTTGTGGTGGCTCTTTATATTAGCGCTGTTCTTTGCGCCCGATTCAATAACGTCGGGATAAATCGTGCCTTGCGCCAAAAATTTGACGTCGCCGAACTTTTTGGCTTCGTCCTGAAAGACGTTTATAAATTCAGCGCCGATAATTTTTCTTTTGGTTTCAGGATCGGTAACGCCGCTGAGCTTCGACAAAAACCTATCTTT
This sequence comes from Bacillota bacterium, assembly GCA_028724485.1. Classification (GTDB taxonomy): domain Bacteria; phylum Bacillota; class Clostridia; order Christensenellales; family CAG-917; genus CAG-917. The sequence continues at coordinate 804 of JAQYCY010000035.1, forward strand.
TGCGTTTGCTCTTATAAATCTCAAATCGAAATCTTTAAAAGCCGCCTCGACTTCGTCGCCTTCGTTTTTCCGCATAAGACCGTGGTCTACGAAAATGCAAACGAGTTGATTGCCGATTGCTTTTGACAAAAGCGCGGCAACGACCGAACTGTCAACGCCGCCCGAAAGTCCCAAAATTACCGTTTCGTTTCCTACCTGCGCTTTGACTTTTGCGATTTGCTCTTCGATGTAGCCTTCCATAGTGTAGTCGCCCGTTGCTCCGCAAACGTCGTAAACGAAATTGTGAAGCATCGTTTTTCCGTTCGGAGTATGTTCGACTTCGGGGTGAAATTGAACGGCATAAAGTTTTTGACTGTCGTTTGCCATTGCCGCTGTCGGGCAGTCTTTGGTTTTTGCGCAACGTTTAAAGCCATTCGGCAGCTTCGCAACGTAGTCGGTGTGCGACATAAGCGCGATTTGCTTTTCGTTAAGCCCTTTGAACAACGCTTCCGAAGTGTCGACCGTTACGTCGATTTTGCCGTATTCGCTGACTTTGCAAGGAATGACTTCTCCGCCCAATTTATACGCCATAAGTTGCATTCCGTAACAAATGCCCAAAATAGGTATACCCGTTTCAAACAATTCTTTGCGGCAAGTAGGCGCGTTTTCGGCATAAACCGAATTAGGTCCGCCCGTAAGTATAATGCCGATAGGATTCATTTGCCTTATCTCTTCAATCGGCATATCGCCCGGTTTGATAATCGAAAGCACGTTCATTTCTCTGACACGGCGAGCAATAAGCTCTTTATATTGTCCGCCAAAGTCCAAAACTAAAATAGTTTGGTTCAAACTTCTACCTCCCCGTTAAAGACGACTTCGGCTTTGCCTGTCATCATAACACGTTCGTCTGTATAATTTATTTTGAGTTGTCCGCCGATAAGGTCAACGGTTACGTCCTCGCCTTTTACCGCATATCCGTTAAGCACGCTCGCTACTGCCGCGGCACATGCGCCCGTTCCGCAAGCAAGCGTTTCTCCCGAACCACGCTCCCATACTCTCATTCTTATATGGTTTCGACCCAAAACTTCAACGAATTCCGTATTCACTCTGTCCGGAAAATATTCGGCGTTTTCAAATTTAGGTCCTATCTTTTCTATTTCAAGCGTATCTAAACTATTAAGCCAAGGTGCGTCGGATAAAGAGACTACGCAATGCGGATTTCCCATAGAAACACAAGTGACTTTATATTCTGCTCCGTCAACGATCGCCGGCTTTTTAACGACCACGCCGTCAAAAGTCGTAGGTATCTTTTTGCCGTCAAGCTCCGCCTTGCCCATATCGACTTGCACCGTATCGACTTTGCCGTCTTTATGGTTAAGACAAGATATTTTATCCCCGAAAGCGTTTCGACGCTAATTTCGGTTTTTGTGACTATGCCGTTGTCATAAAGATATTTGCCCACGCATCTAATTGCGTTGCCGCACATTTTGCCTTCACTGCCGTCAAGATTGAACATACGCATTTTTGCGTCCGCAACGGAAGACGGACAAATCAAAACTATGCCGTCGCCGCCGATGCCGAAATGCCTGTCGCTAAGTCTTATCGCGAGTTCTTCGGGATTGTCGATTTTCGTTTTAAAGCAATCGAAATAAATATAGTCGTTGCCGATGCCTTGCATCTTTGTAAAAGGTAATTTCGTCATAATTCCTCAAAATTTTTCTTTATTTAATGATAATACATTTGAAAATTTTTGTAAATAAAAAACCCCGTCTTCGGGGGTAATTTATTATCTTCTTAAAAATCTTTTTGTTTTTTTGTTTCCTCTTCCGCCAAGGTCATCGCACGCCGCTTTCGCTTTAAGCTCGGTCTTGTCTATTTGGGAAATCGTTTCGTCTTCTGCGGCTTTTGGCGTCACTTCTTCTCGTTTTTTCATTAGTCCGATTTTGCGTTTCGGCAAAGTCGGAACTTCCAATTCTTCAAGCTCCTTTTGTACGCTCTCGTTTTGTTGCAGCTCTAACGTCAATTCGCTTATAAGCCTGTCCAATTTTCTTTCAGTAGCAGTTTGCTTTTTTGTAGACTCCGTCTTCTCTTCCGCATTGTTTTCCGAATTTTCAGCCGCATTTTCGGCCGTGATTAAAGAGCTTTCGGTTTGCGACGCTATTCCATTTGCCTTTCTCTCTTCTTTAAGACGCATTTTTTCCGCTTTCTTTTCTGCTTTTTCCTTTTTCTTTGCCGCTTTTGCCTTACTCTTCAAATTTCTTTTTTTCACATAGGAAACGATGTTTGTCAAAGTTTTACTTTCTTTTATTTTCTCGTCAACGGCTTCTTTTGCAATCTGTGCGCCGAGTTTTGCAAGTTTCGGAATGACGTTTGTCAAAATAAGCGTAACCAATTTAAACACGACGGTAAGCACGGCAAAAACTATTGTGAATATGCAAACCAAAAGAGAAATCGTTCGGCTTATTTCACTTCCCGAAATGCTCGACAAAATAACGCCGATTGTCAAAACAGTATGTATGACGTTCAATATCGCCTTGAACACCGATATGCCTGTTTTGTAAGTTTTTAAAAGCATACGCTTTTTCTTCTTCCCTAAAACCGCGAAAACAAACAAAACGACAAATATCAAAACGTACGCGCCGAGCGCAGCAATCGAAACGTAACGATAAACGGGATTGCCGAACTTTGAAAATATCGAATAGACCAAAAACGCCGTGCTGAAAACAAGCGAAATAACCGTCCACGCAAGCGACAATTTTTTAAAGACGGCAATTTTGTCTTTAAGCTCTTGCATAGCCGTTTTTTTCGGCGAGGTATCCTCTTTAAATTCTCCTTCGATTATCTCAGCCATACGTCTCCTTTGCTCTTTTTTTTGCATGTTTTTACGCATACTTGACTTGTTTTGTGGTGGCATATTCTCTTGCCTTTTTGTTTTCTGCCACCGTCTTGCTTGTGAATTTTAAATTTTTTATTTTAAGGCGGCTCTTTTCGGCTTTAATCTTAAACCCAGACTACGCTTTTTGCGATTTGCAAACCGAAGCCTTTTGCAAGCCAAAGCCGGTTGTATTTATTTAATTCTAAACGATTTTTTCGCATATTGCAACCCCGTTTATACCTAAACTCGTTCCAGAAAAAGCCAAAACCCACCGAGCGTTGCCGATGAGTTTTGTTTGAAACTTGGTTTTATTATTGTTTAGCGCAATCTCTTGCTTGCCTTTGTTTTTAATCAATTTGCTTAACCGATTTTCAGCTTCGCTTTTCATTAGGCTCGGCTTTGTTAGGTTTTGCTTTTAACCGAATTTTCGGCTTTTCGCTTAAACTTTGCGCAATTTATTTAGCTTAATTATTAGTTGAGTTAAATTTCGATTAGCTAAGTTTTTAGTCGGCGGAATCCATAGAATCGAGACGGATTTGACGTTTCTCTTCTTTGGTGAGCTTTTTGCCTTTTTGGATTTGCATACTATCGCCGTATCTGACAAAGAACATCAATACGATTGCGATAAATACGCAAATTGCCGAGTAAAGGAACAAAAATTTCATTCCGACACCGTCCATAACAAGACCTGCGATAAACGGAGTGATTGCCTGCGCCGACATCGTTGCCGTGTAGTAGAAGCCTGTGTACTTTCCGCAATCTTCGGCTTTTGCAAGTTCAACGACCATAGGGAACGTGTTGACGTTTGCGATGATAAGTCCGAAACCTGCGATAAGATAGAAGAGCGCGAACAATACGGCAGGTATGATTTGTTTTTCGTTCGGTAATACGAATGCGAGTATCAAGATAAACGAAACGACCGCCATAGCAAAGCCTATCATAATGGATTTACGACGTCCTATCTTTGCCGCAAGATATCCGACCGGAATAAACGCTATTGCGCTGACGCCCATAGATACGCCCGAGATAATAGAAGCAACCGATGCTTTAAGGTTCAACGCCTTTACGCAATAAACCGAAAGGTTTGAAGAAACCGCGTTATAACCCATAAACCACATAAAGATAGATGCAAGAATCAAAATGAAAGACGTAAACTTTGCTTTTTCAAGTTTTGCCTTGCGTTCTTCAGGGGACAAGTCTTTGTACTTTTCGTTGAAGCGGCGTTCCATCTTTTCGGTGAACGACAAACGCTTTTTAGGAGCTTCGGCCTTTGCCGCAGCTTCTCCGTCTGCGTTTTTACCCGCTTCGGTTTGACATACGAGTTCGTTTGGAAGTTCGGCGATTTCTTCGTCGATTTTTTGAAGTTCTTCCTTTTCTTCGTCTTCGTCGGTAACGTGGAACTCTTCGCAAATCTGACGGCATCCCTCGACCATTTTCTTTTCGTTGACAAGCAACATAAAGCAAACGAGCAATACAATCATTCCGCAACCGACTGCACCGAATATGATAGCGTAAGTATTAAGGCTTTCAAATATCAACGCAACCGTATAAATGAGGAATGCTATTGCGCCGCCGATACCGCCCATAAGGTTTATCATTGCGTTACCTTGCGAACGGAGTGGCTTCGGAGTTACGTCAGGCATAAGCGCAACCGCAGGAGAACGGAACACTGCCATAGCAACAAGAGTGATAAGCAACACGACCATATAAAGAGCAAGACTCGTTATGCCTTGTTTGCTCGATATAACGGCTTCGTTTACTCTCTCGCTTATCCAAGCATTCATACCCGTAGCAACGTAAAGTTTGTAATCGCTGTTGCCTTTGATTATGTCTTTTACGAGTTTTTCGCCGTGTATGGTTTCGACCGTGTCGTTTTCGGTTACGGCTTTTCCGTCATAGGTGTAAGTCGTTCCGCCCATTCC
>JAQYCY010000036.1:0-12507 GCA_028724485.1 Bacillota bacterium
AAGAATGCAAGCGGACGAAATTTCAAAGTTCGGCAGAGATACGCAGGGCGTCAGAGTAATGCGCCTTAAAGACGACAGCAGTATTATGAGCATAGCGTTGACTCCGCACGAAGACGAAGAAGAACTTGACGAGAACGGCAATCCGATTGACGCTCAATCCGCCGCCGAAGTCGAGCAAAACGTCAAAGACGAACAAAGCTCCGTCAACGGTCAAGAAGCCGAAACGAACGGAGATAGCGAAGAGTAAATTAAACGTTTGGCTAACTTAATAGTTTAAGACTAACCAATAAAGCCTAACAAATAAAAGACTCACGGGAAAACCGCGAGTTTTTTTTTGTAATAAAACAACTGTGAAAAGTGACTGTTTTTATGTTTATATACCGCCGACGATTACGTTAAATTTTCTTAGCGTTTATTCTATGCTTTATTTTGTATAATTGCCGAGAAAGCATTGTATGGTCGCCGTGCAAGTGAACAAATCGTTGTCGCCGGTATTTATTTTGCATAATCGCTTAGAAAACGAGCAAAGTGCGTCGTCGGTTTTTATTTTATGTTTAATCTTATACAATTGCCGTACGTAGTCCGGTCGCTTGGCGATTATGTCGATGCAGGATAAGGGCGTGACGGCAAAAGTTTAAGTTTAAAACGCATTTCGCTATCGCCTGAAAAGCGTTATTTGCCTAAAAAGTCTAACACGAGTAAGACTATCGACAAAAGAGCGGTGTATATAGCAAACGGCAACAGCGATTTGTTTTTTATGAGCTTTAACATAAATTTTATGGAAATTAGGCCCGAAACGAAAGCGACTATAACTCCGACGACGGTAGGCAAAACGGGAAGAGTTACGCCCGATTTTGCCGCCTCCGCGCCTTCTAAAATCGCAGACGCAATAATTATAGGGATAGAGAGCAAAAAGGAAAATTCGGTTGCGTCGTCTTTGTTTGTGCCAAGCAACAGCATAGTCGAAATTGTCATTCCGCTTCTCGATATTCCCGGCAGAGTTGCGACGCCTTGCGCAATGCCGCATATAACGGAATTTCCGACGCAAAGTGGTTTGTCTTTCGGTTTTGTAATCACCGTAAGAGTCAGCATAAAAGCCGTTATCATAAAGCAAAACGGTAAAGCCGCGCCGTCAAACACGCTCGGCAAGAACTTTTTAAACAGCAGAGCAATGACGCAAGTAGGGACGGTTGCGGCAATCAAATATAAGGTCTTTTTTTGAAAAGGGTGACGAATTAAACCCCAAAGCGTTTTTCGATAGCAAATAACGACGGCAAGCAAAGTGCCGACGTGTAGAAGCACGTCGAACAGTAAGTTGTTTTCGCCTATGCCGAATTTCGACAACAAAAGCAAATGTCCGCTCGATGAAACGGGCAAAAACTCCGTCAAACCCTGAAGCAGTCCGTAAATCAATCCGTCAAAAATACTCATTTTTGTTTTACTTAATTCCTTTAATCGTTTATAATATCCTATGCGGAAATTTCTAAATAAGAATTTTTTACGATTATATAATCTTTGAGGTAGATATGAAATTAGGCGTAGTCGGATTGCCGAACGTAGGCAAAAGCACTTTGTTTAACGCAATCACAAAAGCAGGCGCGCAAGCGGCGAATTATCCGTTTTGTACGATAGAACCAAACGTCGGAGTCGTAGCCGTTCCCGACGAAAGGCTGACAAAGCTCGGCGAGCTTTTCAACAGCAAAAAAATAACGCCGACGACTCTTGAATTCGTCGATATAGCGGGACTTGTAAAGGGCGCGTCAAAAGGCGAAGGGCTTGGAAACAAATTTTTGTCGCACATTCGCGAATGTGACGCAATCGTTCATACGGTGCGTTGTTTCGACGACGAAAACATTACGCACGTCGACGGAAGCGTGGACCCGTTAAGAGATATCGAAACCATAAACTACGAGCTTATTTTTTCCGATATGGAAATGATAGAAAGAAGATTGCAAAAAGCAAGAATCGGTCTTAAAGCGGACAGAAAGTATCAGGAAGAAATCGATTTTCTTGAAAAGCTCACGGCATTTTTGGAAAGCGGAAAGCCTGCAAGAAATTACCCTGCGACGGAAGACGAAAAGGAAATTTTGAAAACGATGTTCCTTTTGACGTCAAAGCCGGTTATTTATGCGGCGAACGTCAGTGAAGACGAGGTCGCAACCGAAAACGATTACGTCAAAAAGGTAAAGGAATTTGCAAAGAGCGAAGGTAGCGAAGTTATAGTTTTGTCGGCAAAACTCGAAGAAGATATGGCAGATATGTCTGACGAAGATAAAGCCGTTTTCTTTGAAGAATTGGGCATAGAAAAATCGGGACTTGACAAGCTCGTTACGGCTTGCTATAAACTTTTAAATTTAATAAGCTATCTTACGGCAGGCGAAAAAGAAACGAGAGCTTGGACAATCGTCAAAGGAACGAAAGCTCCGCAAGCGGCAGGCAAGATACACAGCGATTTCGAACGCGGTTTCATTCGTGCTGAAGTCGTAGACTATCAAACATTGCTCGATTGCAAAGGCTACGTCGGAGCGAAAGAAAAGGGAAAAATCAGGTCGGAAGGCAAAGATTACGTTATGCAAGACAACGACGTGGTTACGTTCCGCTTTAACGTATAATTTAAGTTCGTATTAAATTTTCGAGGTATAAATTAAAATGAACAAGTTTAAAAGCTCCACTCTTTTAAAGGAAGCGGCGGAGAGCGGCGACGTCGAGGCTATGCTGGAACTCGGCGAGGCGTATCGTCACGGCAAAAGCGTTGAGCCAAACGACGACCTTGCTTTCAAGTGGTTTAAAGCGGCGGCGGACGGCGGCAACGAAAAAGCGTATCGCGAAGTCGGACTTTGCTATATGCACGGAAACGGAACTGCGCAAAACCCCGAAGCGGCAATGGAATTTTTTTTCAAGGCGGCGGAGAGCGGCGACGTGGAGGCGCAAATTTACGTCGGAGTAAGTTACGTTGACGGAAAAGGCGTTGAGCGCAACTTGGAAAAAGCAAAAGAATATTTGACGAAAGCGGCAAAAAGCGGCGACAAGTTTGCCGAAAAACTGATTTCGGAAATTAAAAAGATGGGATAAATATGTTTGAAAAAGAAATTGCAAATGCTATAAAAATCGACGGCGTTAAGGCAGAAGAAATCGAAACAATGTTTGAAACGCCGAAAGACGTCGCTATGGGAGATATCGCTCTTCCGTGTTTTAAGTTTGCCAAAATTATGAGGAAATCGCCTGTGGCTATTGCCGAGGAACTCAAAAACGGTTTTTCGGGTCTTGACTGCATTAAGGAAGTAAACGCCGTTTCGGGCTATCTCAATTTCAAGGTAAACGAAAACGCCTTTTTGTCAAAGGCAATCGAAACGGCGAACGTCGAAAAGGTCGGCACAAGCGACGAGGGTGAAGGCAAAACGATTTGTATCGACTACAGCTCTGTCAACATAGCAAAACCGTTTCATATCGGTCATCTTTCGACAACGGTTATCGGCGGCGCGCTTTATAGAATTTTCAAGCACTTAGGTTACAACGTAGTCGGCATAAATCACTTGGGAGATTGGGGAACGCAATTCGGAAAGATGATTGTCGCCTATAAACTTTGGGGGAACAAGGAAGAAGTCGACAAGGGCGGCGTTTTCGAGCTTAACAGACTTTACGTCAAATTTCATAAGGAAGCGGAAGAAAAACCCGAACTCGACGACGAGGCAAGAGCGTGGTTCAAAAAAATCGAAGACGGCGATAAGGAAGCAACCGATTTGTTTTTATGGTTCAAAGAAGTGACGCTGTCTGAGGTTTCAAAAATTTACGACCGTCTTAAAATCAAATTCGACAGCTACAACGGCGAGAGCTTTTACAACGATAAAATGCAACCTTGTCTTGACATATTGAAAGAAAAGGGATTGCTTACGTATAGCGACGGAGCGCAAGTAGTAAATCTCGACGAATACGATATGCCGCCTTGCCTTTTGGTAAAGGGTGACGGCGCAACTTTGTATGCTACAAGAGATATTGCCGCCGCCTATTACAGAGCAAAGACGTATGATTTTTACAAGTGCCTTTACGTCGTTGCCTATCAACAAAACTTGCATTTTAAACAACTTTTCAAAGTGCTCGAACTTATGGGTTTTGAAAAGGCGAAAGATATGGAACACGTTGCGTTCGGAATGGTATCACTTGAAGACGGCGCAATGAAAACAAGGCTCGGAAGAGTAGTTTGGCTTTCCGACGTTTTAGACAGAGCGGTCGAAAAGGCAAAAAGTATAATCGAAGAAAAGCGTACTGACGGAATCGACGTGGATAAAACAGCGGAGAGCGTCGGAGTGGGGGCGGTTGTGTTCTCGGCGCTTTGGAACAGCCGAATTAAGGATATAACGTTCTCGTTCGACAAGGTACTTAACTTTGACGGAGAGACCGCGCCTTACGTTCAATACACGCACGCAAGATGCTGTTCCGTTTTGAAAAAGGGCGGCGATATTGATATGACGGAAATCAATCTTGACGCGATAGCAAACGAAGAAGGAGTTGCCGTCGCAAAGAGTATAATCGGTTTTGCGGACGCAGTAAAAAGGGCGGCGCAAACGAGAGAACCGTCGGTCGTAACTCGTCATATAGTCGACCTTGCAGGCAAATTCAATAGATTTTACATTGCCCACAAAATCGCTACAGCCGAAAGCGGAGTCAAAGAAACGAGGCTTTTGCTCACTAAGGCGGTTAAAAACGTCATAAAGACGGGGCTGTCGCTACTTGGCATAGACGCGCCCGATGCAATGTAAAACGCTTGACTATGTTTATCTTTTCTTATATAATAGGCAAGCGATATTATAAAAAATAATCCTTTGGAGGAACAATAAATGAAACAAACTTTTCAACCTAAAAAGCGTCAAGCTAAAAAGGTTCACGGATTCAGAGAAAGAATGAGCACTAAAAACGGAAGAAACGTTTTGGCAAGAAGAAGAGCAAGAGGCAGAGCTAAACTTACGGCGTAATAATGCAAAAAAAGTATCGACTTAAATCGAACGGAGCTTTCCGCTACGTCTACAAAAAAGGGGCGTTTTTAAAGGGCAGATGTCTTATCGTAAGATACGTTAAATCACAAAGAGGTTTGAAAGTCGGTTTGTCGGTCAGTAAGCACGTAGGCAACAGCGTCACAAGAAACAGAATTAAAAGATATTTAAGAGAGAATTTTCGCCTTAATCTCGCCGTAATCGACAAAGGGTACACCTATGTTTTGATTCCGAGAGAAGGAATGGCGAAAATGAGTTGCAAAGAAGTCGGCGACGAATTATTGACGACTTTAGGCAAAGCCGGACTCATCATAAACGAAGAATGAAATACATTTGTTTTTTCTTGCTTAAACTTTATAAACTGTTTATTTCGCCTATCACAGGAACGCAATGTTTGTATACTCCGACTTGCTCTATGTATATGTACGATGCAATAAGCAAGCACGGAACGCTAAAAGGCATAGCGATGGGGACGGGAAGGCTTTTAAGATGCAATCCTTTCAGTCGTGGCGGGTTTGACCCTGTTCCCGAAAATTATCGAGGAAAATGTAAATGGCTCATTTAAACGTGGAGCGAAAGAAAAGATTAAAGGTTTATCTCGTCGCAATATTGGTGCTTTGCTCGCTTTTTATTTTAACGGCGTGCAATCCGGACGGCGACGCAATCAATATGGCAAATCAGAAATCGGTCGGAGAGCCGACGCATTTCATTGCCAAATTTTTGATTATTTTGAACAACGGCATCGGCGATTTCGGTTGGACGGTCGTTGTGTTTACCATTATCTTAAAACTTATCACTACGCCGTTTGATTTTTGGCAAAAACACATTATGCGTAAAAACGCAAAAATAATGGAGCGTTTAAAACCGCAACTTGACGCTTTGGCTGAAAAATGCGGCGATGACAAGCAACGCTATCAACAAGAACAAATGGCGATGTATAAGCGTGAAAAGTATTCGACTTTGGGCGCTTGTATTCCTACTATAATCACGCTCGTTGTTTTCTTCGTAGTTTTTGCGGGATTCAGACAAATGGTTTCCTATGAAAACGCACTTGTCTATCAATCGGCAAGAAACACTTATTACGCAGAACACAACAACGAATATGCGGCGGCAATGGAAGCGGAGCTTAAAACGCTTGGTTTAACCGACGAACAAATCGCAAAAGTGCTTGTTATCGAGCGTGAAGGCGAAAAAATAAAAAGCATAAAGATCAATCCAACCGAGTTGACGGCAGAGCAAAGAGTTGCAATCGAAGGTTGCGACGCTCGTTCGGAATTAAAGGCGAAAGACCTTGCTCAACGGGCGGTTCTCAACAACTATAAAAGACCGAAATTCCTTTGGATTTGGAACATCTTCTCGCAAGACAGCTGGGTGTACGCAGTTCCTGACTATACGACGTTCTCCGGACAATCGGGAATGAGCGGTGCGAAAATCGAAGGAGTTATGGTCACCGAATACGAAACCGTTATGGGCAAAGTTCTCGGCACGGGCGGTTATGGAAAGGACGGAAAGTGGAACGGACTTTTGATTTTTCCTCTCCTTTCAATCGGGCTTAACATTTTATCGCAATTTATGATGCAAAAAGCGCAAGGCAAACAGCCTAAGGCGCAGGCAGGACAAGCGTCGTCAAAGATGATGCAATGGATTATGCCTGTTATGATGGGTGTGTTTGCGCTCCTTTACTCGGCGGCGTTTACGATTTACATCTTCACGTCGACGCTGTATTCTATACTCTTCCAGCTTTTGTTCAATTTATTTGCCAAAGTGGCGGACAAGAATAAAGAACGAATGCTCGGAATAAGACGATAATCGAATTTTAGTTTAGTGCCTTTGGTTTTCAAAGGCAGAAGGCGGATATAAATGACAACGAAATCAACTCCCGTCGAACTTGCCGACAAGTTCGTAACGGAATTACTTCAAAAAATGAACATCAAAGCGGAAGCTATCGTCACCGAAGTTGACGGCGTTATTTACGTCGACGTCGAAGGCGAAGACGCTTCGCACGTTATCGGGTACAGAGGCGAAACTCTCGACGCGATTCAATACCTTACGCTTACCGTGCTCAATCAAGGCAAGCAATTCAAAAAGGTTGTAGTAAACACGGGTAACTATCGCGAAAAAAGAGAGCTTACGCTCATTACGCTTGCCAATCGTCTTGCCGAAAAGGCATATCGTACGGGCAAAAAAGTCGCATTAGAGCCTATGAACCCTTTTGAAAGACGCATTATTCACTCTGCGCTTCAAGACAGCGCAAAGGCTACGACAACGAGCGAAGGCGAAGACCCTAATCGCCACGTTGTAATAATTCCTAAGAACGTAAGAGTTCAACAAAGCCAGACAGGCGGAAGCGACTTCAAAAAGAAGGGCGCGCCGAAATTTAAGAGCTTCGGATACAAAAGAGGTTTTTAATTTTTTATGAAGACGATAGTCGCAATTTCTACCCCTATCGGAAAGGGGGGTATCGGCATAGTCAGACTTAGCGGAAATGACTCGTTGGCAATAGCCGACAAGGTCTTTACGGCTGAGTCTTTTTCTATTTCGACGGTTAAACCGAATTATATGTATTTCGGTTATTTTAGCGGCGCAGAGTTTTCAGACAAAGGATATATGGTTTATTTCAAAGCTCCGAAATCTTTTACGGGCGAGGACACCGTCGAATTTCAACTTCACGGCGGAATAAGATTGCTTGACGGAGTTGTGTCGGAGTGCGTAAAGTACGGCGCCGTTCCTGCCGAAAGGGGCGAGTTTACAAAACGCGCTTTTTTGAACGGAAAACTCAAATTGTCGGACGCCGAGGGCGTAATCGATATGATAAACGCCGACAGCGCGGCGGCATTAAGGGCAGGATTCAGACAAATGCAAGGGTATCTTGCAAAGGACGTCGGAACGCTCGAAAGTGAACTTATAAACCTTATTGCGGCTCTCGAAGCAAGTCTTGACTATCCCGAAGAGACGGAAGATGAGGTTTTGCCCGAAATTCCTAAAATCAAAAACGAAGTCGGCGCAAAGCTCAAAAAACTTATCGATACGGCGAACACGGGAAGAATAATCAAACAAGGCGTCGACGTTGCGCTTATAGGCGAAACGAACGTAGGAAAATCGTCATTGCTTAATAGACTTGTCGGCAGAGACAGGGCAATAGTGACGGATATTGCAGGTACGACGCGCGACGTAATCGAAGTCGCAACCGAATACGACGGCGTAAAAATAAACTTTATCGACACGGCAGGCATAAGAGAGAGCGACGACGTTGTCGAAAAGGTCGGAATCGAAAAATCTAAAGCGACGGCGAAATCGGCGGACATTGTGTTTAACGTTATCGACGACAGCTTAGGAGCGACTGCAAATTGCAAAGTGAACGGTGTGGTTTTTAACGTTTACAACAAATGCGACAAAACGGGCAAGCGTTTCGGAAAAGCAGACGGAAACTATTATATTTCCGCAAAGACAGGCGAAGGAATAGACGTGTTGCTTGGCGACGTAATAAAGGCCGTGAAGGCAGGGGACGCGGCAAGCGGCGAAATCATCACTTCAAAAAGACATTTGTCCGCGCTGCTCAGAGCAAAGGAAGCGATAGACGCTATTGACCTTACCGCGCCTACCGATTGCATATTGATAGATTTAAAGGACGCACTTAGTTGTCTCGGAGAAATTACCGGAACTAGCGCAACGGAAGAAGTAGTAGACGCAATTTTCAAAAACTTTTGCGTAGGAAAATAAAATGGATTTTGACGTAATAGTTATCGGCGGCGGCCACGCAGGAATAGAAGCGGCGGCGGCGAGCGCAAGACTGAATCTTAATACTTTGATGCTTACCCTGTCGTTCGACTCGATAGGGCTTATGCCGTGCAATCCCGCAATCGGCGGAACGGCAAAAGGTCATTTGGTTCGAGAAGTAGATGCGCTCGGCGGAGTTATGGGTATTGTGGCAGATAGGTCGCTTTTGCAAATAAAAATGCTTAATCGAGCAAAAGGACCTGCCGTGTTTTCGTTGAGAGGACAGGCAGATAAAGCCGTATATCATAAAAACATGGTCGAAGAGCTGCAAAGGCTCGGAAAAGAAAAAAATCTTACGATATCGGAAGGCGAGGCAAAACGCATAATTACGGACGGAAAAAAAGTGACGGGCGTTATGATAGGCGACGAGATTTTCGGCGCAAAAGCCGTCGTGCTTTGCACAGGCGTTTATTTAAAGGGGAAAATCATAACCGGCTCGCACAGCATTTCGTCAGGTCCAAGCGGATTTCCGCCTGCAAACGAATTGACGAAAAGCCTTATCGATTTGGGCATAGAGATAAGGCGGTTTAAAACGGGTACGCCTGCAAGGATATATCGCGACAGCATAGACTTTGACAAAATGGAAATTCAAAACGGCGAAGACGTTGCGCCTTTTTCGTTTATGACGGAAGGGAAAATCGATAACGTAGAACCTTGTTATCTCACTTATACGAACGAAGAAACTCACAAAATCATAAAGGAAAACATTCATCGTTCGCCGCTGTATAACGGAAGTATCAAAGGCATAGGACCGAGATATTGCCCTTCTATCGAAGACAAGGTTATGCGCTTTGCAGACAAAGACCGTCATCAGATTTTTGTCGAACCCGAAGGTAGAAACAGCGACGAAATGTACATTCAAGGAATGAGCAGCTCTCTTCCGCACGACGTGCAGGAAAAAATGTATCGTACCATAAAGGGGTTAGAGCATTGTCGTTTCGCAAAGTACGCCTATGCAATCGAGTACGACTGCATAAATCCGCTTGAACTTGACAATACGCTTAGAATCAAGCGAGTTGAGGGGCTTTATTCGGGCGGACAGATAAACGGTAGCAGCGGTTATGAAGAGGCGGCGGCGCAAGGGCTTGTTGCCGGCGCAAATGCGGCGCTTTACGTTCTCAAAAAGAATCCGCTTGTTCTTCATCGCGACGAGGCGTATATCGGCGTGTTGATAGACGACCTTGTCACAAAAGGTACAAACGAGCCGTACAGAATGATGACCGCAAGAGCCGAACATCGCATTTATTTAAGACAGGATAATGCCGATATGCGCCTTACCGAAAAGGCAAACTCATTCGGGCTTGTGAGCAAAGAACGGTTAGAAAGGCTTAATGCTAAAAAAGCGGAGATGAAACGCCTTGAAGAAATAAAAGATAAACAGCTTCCTAAAGAAGCAAGGGAAGAAATTTTCAGACGGCTTGGCGAAGAACATATCGGCGGCGCAACTTTGTTCGACGTGCTTAAACGCCCTAATTTTGAAACGAAATGGCTCAAAGAACTAGGATTACTCAAGGAGTTTGCCGACGAAGCCATAGAAGCCTTTGCCGTTGAAAAAAAATACGAAGGCTATTTAAAAAAGCAAGAAAAAGCGATAAGCGAGCAAAAACGGCTTGAAGAAAAAATACTGCCAAAAGACGTCGATTATGATAAAATCGGCGGGCTAAGGATAGAAGCAAGGCAAAAACTAAACAAAATCCGCCCCGAAAACTTGGGGCAGGCAGGCAGAATTTCGGGTGTTTCACCTGCCGACATCGCAGTTCTTATCGTCTTTTTAAATCAAAAAAATAAAATTTGAATATTCGGCGAGGAAAGAAAAAAACAAAACGCAAGGAAAGAAAAAAACAAAACGCTTAAAACTCTCGTCCTTAAAAGTAATAGGCAATTAGGCAAAAACAAAACGACACAACTACGTTGTGCCGTTTCGTTTTTATGATAAGGGGGAAAATTATGAGCTGTTTGATCAAGGACTCTTGTTCCTTGATTACACATAGATAATAACACCGAAATATGTATATGTCAACAAAAAAATAAAAAAATTTTAAAAATTTTTTTAAAAATGTTCAAAAAGATTAAAATAAAATTAAAAACTATGTTTTTTATACAAAATGCCGAGCGCAAAATAAAAATATTTTTCACTTTTGCGTGTTTTTCAAAAACATTTGTGCCTTTTGTGTGTTTTTTGTTCGATTTGGCTTTTTTGCGATTTTTAAAACACAATCAAAATTTAATGAAATTAGTCAAAATAACGTGCTTTTAATCGGAGAATGTAGAAAGTTGTAAGACATTTAAAAATGAAACCGCTTATTTTCACGCGCATTGCGGCTCGATAAGCGGTTCGATAAGCGGTTCGGTATTTGATTTATGGGTGGTTTTAATCGCAACTAAAAAGCAATTCCCGAAATTTGCTTTGGGCGTGCCGCAAAAGCGACTAGCCTAAGCGGCTATCGAACGGGTTAGTGTTCCGAAATATACTTTATTGCGGAAGACGCAGCGATTGCGCCGTCACCGCAAGCGGTAATCACTTGTCTTAAAGATTTTTGTCTTAAATCGCCTGCTACAAAAACGCCTTCGATTTCGGTTGACATATCTTCTTTTGTTATGACGTAGCCCTGTTCGTCGAGAGTAAGTCCTTTGCAAAGTTCGGTTTGAGGGACTTGACCTATCGCAACGAAAATTCCGTCAAGAGCGAGATTTGTTTTTTCGCCGTTTAAAGTGTCGGAAAGCGTCACGTTTTCGACTTTGTTTTCGCCCGATATATCGGCAATCGTTTTATTCCATAAAACTTCGACGTTGCTGTTAAGTAACGCATTTTGTAAGGCTTGTTCCGCTCTAAGTTTATCACGCCTGTGAATGAGATAGACTTTTTTGGCAAATTTTTGAAGATATAGCGCGTCTTCGACCGCAGTATTGCCACCGCCGTTTACGGCAACGGTTTTATTTCTGAAAAACGCGCCGTCGCAAGTTGCGCAATAGGAAACGCCTCTGCCCGTAAGGCGAGCTTCGCCTTCGAGGTTCAAGGTTCTCGGTTTTGCGCCCGTTGCTATTATGATGGTTTTCGCTTTAAGTTCTCCGCTCGAAATCATAACGGTTTTGCTATAAAGGTCAACCGCCGTAACGTCGTCGTAAATAAACTGTGCGCCAAAACTTTCCGCTTGCGACATCATTTTCATTGCAAGTTCGAAGCCGCTTGTTTTTTCTACTGCCGGATAGTTTTCGATTTCGCTAGTTAGCGTAATTTGACCGCCTGCCGTTTGTTTTTCGATGACGGCTGTTTTAAGTCCGTCCCTTGTTGCGTAAATAGCGGCTGTAAGACCGGCAGGGCCGCCGCCTATAATGATAACGTCATATTCCATAAAACACCTACGTTTAAGAATTTTTCCCATATTGTATAATGTTAAGCATATTATATAATGAAAACGATATAAAAGCAATTTTTTTGGCGGCGTTGTTTTTTGCTTAGGTCTGATTTGTATAGAGCTTGGATTTAAAAATTATAGGGCTTGGATTTAAAAATTTTCGACTAGAAATTATGATATAACGCTTTAGAAAAGACAAGCGATAGGCAAAAAATCAAAAAAACGGTAATTTTGCGGCAAAACCCCCTAAAAATCGACGGTTTTTTCGTTTTGCTATTGACTTAGCCATGGTTATATCATACAATAAACGTGGAGAAGTTTGCTTCTCATATTTTTGCGTACTGAAAAACAGCTATCGCCGTTTTCAAAAGCGCAAAGTGGGAAGC
>JAQYCY010000037.1:0-7415 GCA_028724485.1 Bacillota bacterium
GACGTAAGCGCGGTTTTGTTGACAGACGACGAAGTGTATCTCGGAGCGAGCGGAAAGAGAGACAAATGTCAAACGCTTTTATTTAACTACAAAAACAAGACGGCGGCAAAGGTAAACGAACAAACCAATGATGACAAAAAAATCGAAATCGCAGCGGCGGACAGTATAGCGATTAGTGGCGAGTTCGTGCAAAACGAAAATGTGTTCGGTGAAAAATCGCAAGAAGTCTATGCAAAAAATACCGCAAAACCCCAATCGAATATCCCTAAAGCTAATATCAGTGCCGAAAAAATCGAAACCTTTTCGGGAGAGCGCGATAAAGCCGAAGCAACCGTATTTTTCGGCGGAATAGAATTTAGCGGAAACAATTTTTATCAAGCCGTTAAAGCTCAGCTCGACGAAATGTTCGTTTGCTATCCTCTTGAAACAAGGCTTATAGAACGTATACCGAATTCAAAGTGGATAAGAGTCGATTGTGAAAATGAGTATTACGTTGTGGGACTTATTTATGAACTAGACGAAGTTATTTACGTTTGTTACGGAATTCCCGGAAGCGACAAGATATTGCCGCCCGACGAAATCAAAGACGTGTCGCAATTTGTCGATATAGACCTTGACGGCGGCGTGTGGATGATTTTTCAGGACGCAAAAACGGGTAAGTGCATAAGCAGTAGCGACGTTATAAAAATATGATTGCGGTTGAGTTTCACGACCGATTTATAAAACAATAAAAAAACTATTTCACGCAGTATGAAATAAAGCCGAATAGCGGCTACTTGAATAGCGGCTACATAAATAGTGGTTGTTTAAATAGCGGTTGTTTAAATAGCGGCTACTTAAATAGCGGTTACTTAAATAGCGGCTACTTAAATAGTGGTTGCTTAAATAGAAGCTACTTGAATTTCGACGGCGAGAATGATATAATATAATTATGGATAGACGACTTCATTATCGATTGCTGCCGTCGCAAGTGCTTATAAAAGGCAGTGTAAAAGGCGACAGCGAATGTAATTATGAACTATATATGTTGGAGTTTGTAAACGCTTCTTTGTTTTTGAGAAAGCACGTTGACTTCTTGCCTTTTACTCGCCCAAATAGCGAGGCGCACGGCGAGTGTGATTGCTATGCAGGCTCATACGGACTTGATTTTAAGTTGACGGCAAGTCAGTCGCGGCTTCGGGCGCTTAGTATTTTATCCGACCAAACGGAGCTTATCGGGAAAAACGGAAAATATATGTTTGTGCCGCCGAAAAGCAAAAAGGATATCGCTTGCACCGTTCTGCACATTGCGCTTTTAAAATACAGC
The DNA here is from genome assembly GCA_028724485.1 of Bacillota bacterium. Classification (GTDB taxonomy): domain Bacteria; phylum Bacillota; class Clostridia; order Christensenellales; family CAG-917; genus CAG-917. The sequence goes on from JAQYCY010000037.1 coordinate 1,307, forward strand.
TTATCGGAGCTTAATACGCTTATGCGTAAAGAAAGCGGACTTACTATGGCGGAAACGGATATTAAAATATTTTTGCAAAAACTCGGTTTTAAGAAAAACCTTTTGCTTTATTATCCGCACGAGTTTTATTTTAAGTTTCCCGTTAAGTTTAACGTTGCAATCGGCGAAATAGCAAGGCTTATCAGTTTGTCGTTTAAATCGGCGATGCAATACCGTCGGCAAGAATGTTCCGAATATGAAACTTATATGGGCTTTATGTACAGCGACTTTTTTGTAATTATGGAGCTTGTCGGCGACGAGTTCATAGTTGTGGATTACGTCAATGTGTTAAAGAGCAAAATTTTTACAAGGCTTCTAGGCTATTCAATTTTTTAATATCGATTATTTTAAATTTATAGTCAGAATTAAAACCGCATTCGCGGTTTTTTCTTTTTGCATAAATGTTAACAAAAATGCACGGCAAAAAGTTTGGTACAACTAATATCAGGGTTGATATATGAAAGTAAAGGCGAAAATATCGCCTCATGGCATAACAAATTTTAAGGCGAAGTAAGAATTATGAAAAGATAGATAGTTGCCGTTTAGAGCTATAAAAAATATGTCGATTTATCAAAAAAATTGCCGATTACACTTGCGTATTTCTACTTTATTTGATAAAGTATTTATATAAATTTTAAATTGTTTGATTTTTTTAAGGTTTTTACATTTTTTTGAACTTTTTGTACGGATGAAAAAGATTTTAATTTTGCCTGGAATTAAATTTTATAGTATTATCGATTAAACTAAACTTTTTATACTTGTCAAATATTATTTAACCGGTTAAAGAGTAAAGTAAGGCGTCACTACTTCAGATTAAAATTTTTCGAACTGTTAATAGGTAATATATGTCAAGTGCAAAAAGAAAAAAAATATTAGCAGCCATTGCCGTTATACTTGCTCTTGGCGGAATTTGTATAATCGTCGTTATGTCTACTCAATTAGATGTGGTTATAGGCTCAACCGAAAAAGACAGAATGATTTCAAAAATCGGATCGTACAGTAAATCGAACGAATCGACGATTGTAACGTATTTCGCTGAGAAAATCTCGGGTATAGAAACCCTTGCGAATATGATTGTCGATGTTTCGGAATGTAACATATTCGAGCCTACGGAAGTTACGGCAAAATTCGGCGATACGGACGAGTACAAAACGCTGTCGAACGTCAAAATGACTTCGACCGTAAAGAAAATCGTGGACTCCTATCACGCGGACAAGGCATTGAGCTATATCGGAGTCGCCAACGTCAAAGGCGAATCCTTTATGGATGATTACACACTTAGCGGCGTTAAGTACGGCGACAGAATTGTGGATATAGGTTCTATGTCGCAATTTAAACTTGCTATGGAAGGAACGACTTACATTTCGGGCGTTTTAAAATCGCCTATTTCCAATAGTGAGAGTTTTGTCGTGTTTACGCCAATAATTCATCACGGCGAAATACACGGCGTTGTCTTTATGGGGTATTTAAGAGAGAGAATAAACAACCTTATCGTCAATCTGATGAGCGATGCGAGCGCAAATTACGTTCTTGCAAATAAAGTAGAGGGGGGCGGTTTGAACGTAATCGCCACCGACTCGGAAATCGATGATTCGATTCTTGCGACAATTCCTTCCGATACTCATGAAATTCGACAAGTAACGTTAGGCAATATTGACTTCTACGCCGTTATGGCGGACGTCCACGGTAAGAACAACAGTATAGGTAGCGATTGGGTACTTATGACGGTCGTCGAAAAGTCAAATGCCGAAGCGTATTCCAAAAAGTACGTCGAGTATTCTCGAAACGTAACGCTTCTTATAAGTTTTGTCGTAATTTTATGCGTTGTAATTATTGCGGTCGTTATTAGCTATGCAAGTCACGAAAAGACGAAAGACTTGCAAAAATCCAAAGCCACGCTTGAATTTTTAAAACGCTATACGTTTGAATATGACATAAAAGCCCAAAAGGTGCATTTCAGCGAAATAACCAAAAATATTTTAGGTTTGGAAGTTATCGACTATACGTTTGATAGATTGGTCGAACTCGGCTATTTGACTACTTCGGACGTAAACGCAATGAACGAGCTATATAAAAACCTTGAAAGCGGCACGATTTTTGAATATGAATTTTTTTGCGCAAGACTTAAAAAGTATTTCAAAATCAGCGCGAGTTTCATATTCCTTGCCGACAGCGGCGATTGCTTTATGGGTATCATCGAAGATATAACCGCAAACCATATAGAACGTGAAGAACTAAAAGACAAGGCGCAAACAGATGGGATGACAAAACTTTATAACCGAGAAACTTTTTCTTATAAGGTCGAAGAAATGAAAGTCGAACAAGACAGCCTTGATGCGTTAATGCTCATCGACATAGATAATTTCAAAAACATAAACGATAGCTTCGGACATATGACGGGCGACAGAGTGCTTTTGGCGGTTGCCGATGCTCTTAAAAACCTTAAAGAAACTTGTCCGTTTGTCAAAGTCGTGTCTCGTTTCGGCGGCGATGAGTTCGGAATATATTTGTCGGGAATGAAAATGGACACCGACGTTTCGACGATTGCAAAAAGAGTTGTAAACAAGATTACTCTTTCAACCGTTGAAAAGGGCGTGGAAACGTCGATAAGCATCGGAATTGCCCTAAGAACGAAAGACGGAAACACTTTTAGCGAACTTTATCAATGCGCCGACAATGCGCTTTATGCGTCAAAAAAAATCAAAGGTAGTTCGTTTACCGTCTATGACAGTATAGACAAACGTACTTTGATGGCAGAAGACGCCGTCGACGACACAAAGGGAAAACTTTGTTTGCCGTCCGATATAAAAGAATCTTTGATTCTTGCTATGGCGAACGACGAATTCGATATTTACGTTCAGCCGTATCGGTATTGTCATAAAAACGCCTTAGGCGGCGAAGTTCTTACAAGATGGAACAGTTCGAGCTTCGGGCTTGTTATGCCGAGCACTTTTATTCCTATGCTTGAAGAGAACGGACTTATGACGCAATTCGATATGTATGTCTTGGATAAAGTATTTCGGCTTGCGAATGAACTTGTCGGCTATGGCGAAGTCGGACTTAGCATTAACCAAGCAGTCGATACTTTTATCAACCCGAGCTACGTCGACACTATATTAAAACTAAAACAAAACGTAAGATCCGACGTGGTTTTCACAATAGAAATAACAGAGCGCGGCGAATGTAAGAGTTTCAGAACTCTTTCAAAGACTATAAAAACTTTGAGCGAGCATGGAATTCGCGTGGCTCTTGACGACTTCGGCACGGCAAATTCATCGCTTGCGGTTTTAAACGAACTTGAAATTGCCGAACTTAAAATAGACAGATCGTTTATGGCGTTTCCGAGCGAAAGCGCAAAGACAAGTAAAGCAATAATAAGCTCAATCGTTATGATTGCAAAAAAGCTTGGGATAAACGTTGTAGCAGAAGGCGTTGAAACAAAGCCGCAGTTCGATTATCTGTATGAAATCGGTTGCGACGTTTTGCAAGGGTTTTATATTGCCGTTCCGATAACGTACGAATCGTTTAAGGAATACTTAAAAATCAACAGAGGCTGAAATAAGACACGTTTATAAACATTTGATAGCTTAAAGTTTTAGTCTTGTGATAGCAATAAAGTTTTAGCCTGAAAATGATGAAAAGTCTTATGAGTATTCATAAGGCTTTTTCGTTGTATCTGCCTTTATGTTGTGTTATTTTGGTTTTTATATTATTATTATGTTTAAGGAACTATCATATTTACAATACTATTTTGTTTAGTGAATTTTTGAAAATCGGCAATAGTTTCAAAAGGAACAATACTTTTTGGTGGCGATATGGGTTTTTTTGACGACGTGTACGAAGTGGTAAAATCAATACCTTACGGCAGAGTTTTAAGCTACGGACAAGTTGCCGCTTTAAGCGGACACCGCGGCTGCGCAAGGCAAGTAGGATATGCGCTGCATTCAAATCCCGATCCTGAAAACATTCCTTGTTTCAGAGTGGTTTTTAAGGACGGAAGTTTGGCGAGTGGCTTTGCATTCGGCGGCAAAGACGAGCAACGCCGCTTACTCGAAGCGGAAGGCGTTGAGTTTTATGGCGAAAAAGTAAAAAAAGAGTTTTTTTGTTAGACAATTCTAACAAATGGTTTATAATGATAAGAGAAATTAAATTTAATAGAGCATTTACAGCCATTTATTAAACTGAAAATGAGAACCGAAGTTTTCGTTAAAGTCTATAAGTCTTTAAACGTGTTTACAAGGGTCAAAACGTTGTTTTTATTGTTAATGCGTTGAGTTTGGTTTGTGCAAAAAATGAAAGTGTTAAGCGTTTATGCTTGACGATAGGAGATATATGAGCGAAGAATGTACGCATGATTGCAGCACCTGCAATAAAGATTGTTCATCAAAAAGTATGGTTGAAAAACCACACGAGCTTACACGAGTAAAGAAGATTATCGGTGTAGTAAGCGGCAAAGGCGGCGTCGGAAAATCGATGGTTACGTCTATGCTTGCCGTAGATTTAATGAGAAACGGGAAGAGCGTCGGAATTATGGATGCCGACGTAACCGGTCCGTCAATTCCGAAAATGTTCGGCCTTCACGGAAAACTCGATTGTGACAATACGGGGCTTTATCCTGCCGTTACAAAAAAAGGCATAAAGGTCGTTTCGGTCAATTTGTTGCTTGACGACCCGTCTGCGCCGGTCGTATGGCGTGGACCTGTCATAGCGGGAATGGTAAAGCAGTTTTGGACGGACGTAATTTGGGGCGACGTCGACTGTTTGTTTGTCGATATGCCACCGGGAACGGGCGACGTGCCTCTCACTGTTTTTCAATCGTTGCCTATTGACGGAATCGTCATCGTTACGTCGCCGCAGGAGCTTGTCACTATGATTGTAGAAAAAGCAGTCAATATGGCAAAAATAATGAACGTACCGATTGTAGGACTTGTCGAAAATATGTCTTATATCGAATGTCCCGATTGCGGCAAAAAGATTTATCCGTTCGGCGAAGGCAACGTCAATGAAATTTCCGAGAAATTCGGAATCGACAGCGTAGCAAAATTGCCTATCAAAAAAGATTATGCGTCGCAAGCGGATAAAGGGCTTATTGAACTTTTTGAAGGAGAAGACCTTAGCCCGATTGCGGAAAAAATCGAACAACTCAAAAAATAGTTTTTAAGCGGTGTGCCAAATGCAGCGTGTTTGGCATTGCCGCTTTTTTATTAAACTTAAAATGTTATTAAGCACTTATTGTTAAACAAGCGCCGTAAAATATTTTGCTGTGCGAAATACGATTAAAGGGGGAGAGTTATGAAAAAAATTGTTATAACAGGCGCAGGACACGGTGGAATAGTTGCCGCAATAAAACTTGCCAAGTTCGGATACGAAGTTACGCTTTTTGAAAAGGAAAACGAGGATTCAATAAGTTACGACTGGTCCGACGATATAATGCTTGAAGTTTTCGAGAAAACGGGAATTCCTTGTCCGCCGTCTGAATGTTTCGAGCCTAAAAAACAATGGCGGTTTATTTCTCCCGATTTTAACAGCAACATAGTTTTGCCGAAGCCGAAAGACGAAATTTCGATAAAGCGCAGAGAATTTGCCTGCTATTTAATTGACCTTGCTAAGGAAGCAGGCGTCAATATCGAACTCGGCGGTGCGGTGGAAAGCCTTGTGTGTGACGGAGATAAGGTTGTCGGCATAAAGGTAAACGAAAACGAGATTAAGGCGGACCTTGTTATCGACGCAAGCGGCAGAGATTCGGCTTTGCGTGAAGAATTAGTTTCGAAGAAGGTTTTAAGCTACAAAAAGGGAACAACCGATTTTTTGGGCGCTTATCGCGCGTTTTACGACTATCCGTTCGATGCGCCCGAAGTGCCTTGCGAGCTTATACTGTTCCATAATGGCGAAAAGGGTATATCTTGGTGCAATTACGGCGCAGGCGGCGAAGGCGACCTTCTTGTCGCAAGGTTCGGCGGACTAACAGACGAGGCTCTTACAAATGCGATTGACGATTTAAAACTGCGATATGAGTTTCTGTCCGAAAACGTAAGAAGAGATAAAAAGATTACAATATGTACGAGATGTT
>JAQYCY010000038.1:0-9609 GCA_028724485.1 Bacillota bacterium
TCTACCAAAACGACTTTCGGGTCATCGGTTGCGTAAACCTTTTTTGCTTTGCCTTCATAGAGCAATTCTTTCTTTTCCATTTTTTTCTCCTTGATTAAAGTTTGTTTTTGATTTGTTTGCTTTTGTAAAATCTATTTCGCTGAGCAACGTTTATTGTTAATAAATATTTTCTTTTGGCGGCTGTTTGTTTAACAACCATATTCAATAAACGTATTGCCGCTCGAACGTTTTTATGGCATCGGCTTTTAATAAGCAATTTTTTAATCGTCCTTGCCTTAAGTGCCGTTTGTTTTAATAAACGTCTGTATCTTATAACTGTTTTGTTCTTAACAGCGTTTATTTTTAATGGCGTTCGTTTCTAACAATCGGTTGCTTCTAAACGACTTTTTATTTTATATACCTTTTAATTTTATATGCATTTATTAAAAAGCATATAAAAAAGCTCTATAAGACTTTAGTCTTGTAGAGCTTTATCATCTTCTATTATTTGCTTCGCCATTGCGCTTTTATAGTCGGACAACTTGGACGCAAGGGCAGTATCTTCGATTGCAAGCATTTGAACCGCAAGCAACCCTGCATTTTGCCCTGCACCTACCCCTACGCAGGCAACAGGCACGCCTTTCGGCATTTGCACGATAGAAAGCAAGCTGTCAAGCCCGCCCATCATCGAAGTCTGTATCGGTAATCCTATTATCGGAAGCGTCGTTCTTGCGGCAAGCACACCGCCGAGATGCGCTGCTTTTCCTGCGGCTGCAATAATCACGCCCACGTTGCGGTCTATTGCGGTCGTAGCGTACTCGTCTGCTTCGTCAGGCGTTCGGTGTGCGGAAATAATTCTGACTTCCGTCTCGACGCCGAATTCTTTTAAAATGTCGACGGCTTGTTTGACGACGTCATAGTCGGATTTGCTTCCCATTAAAATTCCAACCTTTTTCATAGTCACCTCAACTGCTTTAACTATAACAAATTTTGAAATTTAAGTCTACCGAAATAACGTCGGGTAGAAATTATTTTTATTTTTTCTTTAATCGCCGCGAACTACGACTTTACGCCTTTATCGGTTTTACACGAAATTAAACCCGACTGCAATAAAGTTTTAATCTTGTGCTTTGTCGTCCTTTTTAAGGTCGAGCTTTATGCTTACGTCTTTAAGTTGCTTATCGGTTACTTCGCATGGCGCATTCATCAAAAGGTCTTCCGCATTCTTGTTCATAGGGAATGCGATGATTTCTCTTATGCTCGGTTCGTCTAGTAAAAGCATAACCATTCTGTCTACGCCCGGAGCAACGCCTGCGTGCGGCGGTGCGCCGAATTTAAACGCCGAGAATAAAGCGTTGAATTTCTTTTCGATAACGTCTACGCCGTATCCCGCAATTTCAAACGCCTTTATCATAATTTTAGGGTCGTGGTTACGAACCGCACCCGAAGAAAGTTCGACGCCGTTGCAAACTATGTCATATTGATATGCCAAAATGTCAAGCGGATGCATTGTGTTTAAAGCGTCCATTCCGCCTTGCGGCATACTGAACGGGTTGTGTGAAAATTCGATTTCACCCGTTTCTTCGTTTTCTTCGTACATATGGAAATCGACAATCCAGCAGAAGCGATAGACGTTCTTTTCCAAAAGGTCAAGCGCATTGCCTATTTCGTTTCTCATAAAGCCTGCCACTTTAACGACCGCATTCTTGTCGTCTTCCGCAAAAATCGCGACGAAATCGTTTTTGGAAAGGTTCAACAACTTTGCAAGTTCGTCCTTTTTAGGTTCGGCAAATTTTGCAAAGCCGCCTGCCAAGTTTCCGTTTTCATCCGTCTTGAACCAATACATATTGCTTGCGCCGTTAAGTTTTGCGGTTTCGACAAAACCGTCTATTTGTTTTCTCGTTCCTTTGAAATCGGACACGGCGATTGCCTTTATCGCTTTGCCTTGCATGAACGGAGCGGCATCGCTAAGTACGTTAGACAAGTCTTTTACGATAAGCGGATTTCTAAGGTCGGGTTTGTCCGAACAATAGTCACGCATAGCGTCGTCATATTTAATTCTTCTAAACGGAGCAGCGTCGACTTCCCAAGTCGAAAATTCCTTGAAAACTTCGGGAATAACCGCTTCCATTTCTTTAAAGACGTCTTCTTGCGTTGCAAACGCCATTTCCATATCGAGCTGATAAAATTCACCCGGGCTACGGTCCGCTCTTGCGTCCTCGTCACGGAAGCAAGGCGCAATTTGGAAATAACGGTCAAAACCGCTCGTCATCAAAAGTTGCTTATATTGTTGCGGAGCTTGCGGAAGCGCATAAAACTTGCCGGGGTGTAGTCTTGACGGAACGATAAAGTCCCTTGCGCCCTCAGGCGACGACGAAGTAAGAATAGGAGTCGTTATTTCAAGAAAACCTCTTTCGGTCATTCGACGACGCAAACTTGCAACAACTTTGCTTCTAAATGCGATTTTGTCTTTATTGACAGGATTTCTCAAATCGAGAAAACGATATTTAAGCCTTGTGTCTTCTCTCGATTGCAACGAATTTGAAACTTCAAACGGAAGAAGTTCTTCGCAAAGTCCGAGTACTTCGATTTTTGTCGGTTCGATTTCGATAAGTCCCGTCGGAAGTTCAGGGTTAGGACTTGAACGACGGATAACTTTTCCGTCTACCATAACGGTAGATTCGCGAGGAATGTTTCTGATTTGTTCTTTAAATTCTTCGGTCGAAGCAACGACTTGCGTCATTCCGTAAAAATCTCTGAGTACAAAAAACACGACGGCGCCAAGGTCACGGACGGAATGAAGCCAGCCGGACAATCTGACGGTTTCGCCTTCGTTTTCAATTCTCAATTCATTGCAATTATGAGTTCTGTAATACATATTTTTCCTTTGGCATAAAGCCTTTATTAAACGTTTGAATTTCTTTGTTCAGTAGCTAACTGTCTGTCAATCATTTAAACCGATGTTTTTCGCATAGCGATTGAGCCTATGACTTTTCCGCTTATTTATTTTAATACGGTTTTATAAAATGCAGTTTTATAATAAATTACGACTTAATTTAATGCCGTTTTATTTTAAACTACGATTTAAAAATGCAGTTTGGACTTACTTACGACTTTATTTAAAACCGCTTATTTATTTTAAATACGGTTTTAAAAATGCAGATTTATAATGATTTACGGCATAATTCAAAAACTCTGTTTTTATTAAATACGGTTTTTTGCTTGCACGTTTATTATAAACAATGTTTATTATAAAATCCAGATGCCTGCGCTGTGGCAAACCTCAACCATTTCGTCAGGCCACAACGAAACTTGCACTTCACCGATATGCGCCTTTTGCAAAAGCAACATACAAAGTCGCGATTGTCCTATTCCGCCACCGATAGTAAGCGGATATTTACCGGACAATATGCCTTTATGATATTCAAGGTTCAATCTGTCTTCGCAATCGGCAATTTCAAGTTGGCTTCTGAGCGATGCCCCGTCAACCCTTATGCCCATCGAAGACAGCTCGATTGATTCGCCAAGTATTTCGTCCCAAAACAGTATGTCACCGTTGAGTTTCCAGTCGTCATAGTCGGGCGCTCTGCCGTCATGCTTTTCGCCCGATTTGAGTTCGCCGCCTATGCACATCAAAAACACGGTTTTGTATTCTTTTGTGATAAGAGACTCTCTTTCTTTCGGCGTTGCATCGGGATACATATCTTCAAGCTCTTGCGTTGTGATAAATTTTATATCGCGGCAAAGCTCCAAATCTATTTGTTTAAATTGCTTTTTGGTTTCGTCAAGAGTGTCGCAAATTGCGCCGACTATCTTCTTGACGATTTCTTGCAAAAATTCCGTCTTTCTCTGTTCGGCGGTTATCACCATTTCCCAATCCCATTGGTCAACGTAAATCGAATGTTGATTGTCGCAATGGTCGTCGCGACGAATGGCGTTCATATCGGTATAAATTCCTTCGCCGGGTTTAAAGCCGTACTTGGCAAGCGCTACTCTCTTCCATTTTGCAAGTGAGTGAACGATTTCCGCCGTAACGCCGTCTTGTTCTTTTATATCGAAACGAACGGCTCTTTCGACGCCGTTAAGGTCATCGTTGATGCCCGTTCTGCTTTTGACAAAAAGCGGAGCGGAAATTCTTTCAAGCGACAGTGCGTCGATAAACTTTTTCTGAAACGTATCTTTAACGAATTTCAAAGCCTTTTCCGTTTCGCGAACGGTGAGCTTTGAAACGTAGTTTTGCGGTGTTTTTAATTTGTACATAATTTACTCCATTAAATCTCCTGCTGTTCTCGAATAAAGTTGAACGTCGCGAATGTTTGAAATGCCCGAAACGTACATCAAAATCCTTTCCAATCCGAGACCGAAACCGCTGTGCGGAACGCTTCCGAATTTTCTGAGTTCCATATAGCCCTTATAATCTTCAAGCGTCATATTTCTATCTTTCATAGCCTGCAAAAGTTTGTCGAAATCAGCCTCACGCTCACTGCAACCGATAATCTCGCCCACTCCCGGCACAAGGCAATCGGTTGCGGCAACGGTAAGTCCGTCGTCGTTTTGTTTCATATAGAAAGACTTAATCTTTTTAGGATAGTTTATTACAAATACAGGCTTTCCGAAAACTTGTTCGGTTATATATCTTTCGTGTTCGGTTTGAAGGTCACAGCCCCACTCGACAGGGAATTTGAAATCGACCTTTGATTCTTTCAATATTTCGATAGCTTTTGTGTAATCTAAAACCTCAAACTTACTGTCTACAACCGATTGAAGTTTTGCCCTTAGTCCTTTTTCAAAGTTTGTTTCAAAAAACGCAAGTTCGTCGGGGCAGTTGTCGATTGCATACTTTATGATATACTTAATCATATTTTCGGCAATTTCAATAATGTCGGGAAGTTTTGCAAAGGCGACTTCAGGCTCGACTTGCCAAAACTCTGCGGCGTGTCTTGGCGTATTGCTGTTTTCCGCTCTGAAAGTCGGCCCGAAAGTATAAATTTTGCCCATTGCCATTGCGGCTACTTCGCCTTCGAGCTGTCCCGACACGGTAAGTCCCGCACGTCTGCCGAAGAAATCTTTTCTCAAATATTCCTCTTCGGTTTTCGTTCCTTTAATTTCGTCGTAGCTAAGGCTTGTAACTCTGAAAATTTCACCTGCGCCTTCACAGTCGCTACCCGTAAATATCGGCGTGTGAACGTAGGTAAAGTTGTTCTTTTGGAAAAATTCGTGAATTGCAAAAGAAATTTTGCTACGAAGTCTGAGCATAGCGTTGAACGTGTTCGTCCTTACACGCAAGTGCGGAATCGAACGCAAATATTCAAGCGTATGATATTTCTTTTGTAGCGGATAATCGCTCGGACAATCGCCCAAAAGAACAATGCTTTTTGCGTTTATTTCAACAGTGTCTTTTTGAACCGCGCCTTCGACAAGCGTACCGTTCACCTCAACCGAAATACCGAGCTTGTTAATTTCGCTAAGCGTCTTTTCGTCAAAGTCGGCTTTATTTATAACAACTTGCATATGCTTCAAAGTCGTGCCGTCGTTTACTGCCAAAAACATCATAGTTTTTGAATCACGATTTGTTCTGACCCAACCGCAAATGGTAACGTCTTTTCCTAAGTATTCTTTCGGGTTGCTGAAAATGTCTTTAATGTCAATGTTTTTCATTTTTGCTCCTGAGCATACGATTTCATTTTTCTCTATACAATTTTTAATTATAGACCATAGGTTTTAAGTTGTAAAGTAAAGATTAAACTTATAAACCAAAATTTATTTTGCTAAAATTTTTTAATATCGCTTTTAGCGACGTTTTTTGGCAATCTTTTAAAAAACAAAACGACGGAATTTCCGTCGTTTTGCTTTTTGTTTAACTCTTTCCTGCCCTATTTCAAAGTAGGAAGTTTGCCGTTTGTCATTTTCCATACCGACGAACCGAAGCCCAAAAGCGAGCTGTAAAAGTTTGATTTGTTTACAACCGATTGAGTTACGATTGAACCTTCTTTACATTCGCAGTCCTCGATTTTTAGAACTTGCGTTTGCGCTCTATAACTGTTTGACACCTTGCCGTCATTTTTACCGACAAGTCCGCCGCCCCATTCTTTGGTTATCCAGTTGTCTTTTGTCGAAGTGACGCCTCCGCAAGCAAATGCGCTTGCTATGCTGCCGTTTTTGGTATTTTCGCCGACTAAGCCGCCTATACTCTTTTCGCCGCTAACCGTTCCGCTTGCATAAACTTTGCTGATTACGCCGCTGTTTATTCCGACTAAGCCGCCGACTTTTTCAATACCCGAAATAGATACGACCGAGTAGCAGTTTACAATGCTGCCGCTGTTTGAACCGACCAAACCGCCGACGTTTGAATTTGCCACAAGACTACCTTCGGAATATGAGCGTCTTATTGCTCCTTCGTTGACTGCAACAAAACCTCCCACGAAATCCGAATCGGTCTTTTTGTTAGCAAAGGCTTTTGCTTTTGAATTTGATATTGTTCCTTTGTTTAATGCGGCAAATCCACCTGCATACGAATTGCAAACCGAAACGCCGTTCGTGATTTTTGAATTGACGTACGAATATGCGCTACAATTTGAAACCGTGCCTTTAAGGTTTGCGCCCATAAAGCCGCCTGCCATCGGGTTAATTCTTATATTGTTTGTTGTGACGTAAACGTTTGCGGTTGTTGACGTATCGACGATATTGCCGCCGTCGTTTACACCGACAACGCCGCCGACGTAACCGTTATATTCGCTGACGAAGAATGAGTTACCCTTCATAACCACGTTGACTTCACCGGCTGTTTTACAGTTTTTGATAACGCCCTTATTGACTGCCGCAATTATTCCGCAATAGATATTTTCTTTTGACGAAGTATAATCGATTTTGGCTTTTGCAACTTTAAGGTTTCTGATAGTGCCGTTGTTTATACCGACAAAACCCGTATATCCGTTGTCGCTCTTAATAGAGAAATCGCTGACGGTAAAACCGTTACCTTCGATGATGCCGTTGAATTCGCTTACTGCCGCAATCTCGACTCCCCACAAATTGATATCGTTAAGGAAGAAATAGTTTGCATTCTTATCGATATTTTTAATATCAGCCGCAACGGTTACATAGTTGAAATTCTTATAGGTCTTTTCCCAAACTGCGGTAGCTTTGATAGGTTCGGTCGTCGGGATAGGCATCTTATAGGTGTAGCTGCCGTTTTCGTAGGTCGTCACCAAAGTGCCGTCGCTAAGAGCATAGCCTTTAAACGTATAACCGAGTTTTTCCAAAGCTCTGACCGAATAGCTTTCGCCATAGGTCGTGCTAATCGAGTAAATTTTATTGTTTCCGTCGAAAAGTTCAAGCGTCGAAACGATGATTTCAGGTTCTTCGATTTCAGGCTCTGACGGAGTGTCGGGTTCAGACGGTTCCACGACAGGCTCTGACGGAGTTTCAGGTTCTGTCGGCGTTTCAGGCACCGACGGAGTTTCAGGTTCTGTCGGGGTTTCAGGAACAGACGGAGTTTCAGGCTCGGTTGTCGTCTCCGATTCGTCCGGAGTTTCGACAGGAGCAACGTAGCCGTCGTCATAAGTTACGATTATAGTTTTCGACAAAGTATTGTCGGCTTTAAGCGTAACCGTGATTTTTTCGGTAAATTGATGTTTTGCCGTCGTGATATAGAATTGACCGCCGAAATATGTGATATAGCCGTTTTCCATTTCGAAATCGAAATTATCTCTCGAAAGGGATTCGGTTTCGATTCCGAACTCGCTTACGACAAATTTGTTGACTGCAAGTTTGTTGAGCTTTGTCACAGGACTTATCGTATCGATATTCGAGTTAAGGCTGATTCTCTTTGTAGTCTTAATGGTTGTTTCCGTATCGACAAAGTTCGTATAAATCGCTTTTGTTCCGAAGTCGAAAAGTTTGATGCTGTAATCGTCGCCGACAATCTTGAAACCTACGAAAACTTTACCGTAAACTTCATAACCTACGAATAAACCGACTTCGCCGTAAAGCATACCGATTTTTTCGTCTTCGTTAATTTCGGTCTTTGCGGTGATGCCTTTGAGGGTAAGATAGATACCCGCATCGCCTTTAATACCTATTCTGACGTTTTTGGACATACCGACGATTGAGAAATAAGCGTCGATTCTGACACCGGTTTTAATTGTAACCGCGCCCATGAGCATCGTATCGTTTCCGCTGTCCTTAGCTTTGACGTGATAGAATTCTTGGTCGTCCTTTCCGTCCTTCTCAACCGAACGCACGCCAAGCGTATCCGAACTCTTTAAATCAATGTCGGTGAAAATTTCGCCTTGAACTTCAACGCCGATTATCCATTTGAAACCTACGTTTGCGGTGATAGGAGTATTAGGAATGACGTAAGTGAAGTCTTTGCAAAGAGGAACTTCGAACGTCTTTCCGAATTCTTTTGCCTCGCCCAATACTTTGCTCGGAACGTTTGAACGGTCGCTGAGTATTGCCGAAATTTCTGCGGCAAGTTCTTCGTCGCTCGTGATGAGAACGTCGTCGTCGGCATCTTTCCATTGAACGGCAAGCGAAACGTGATGTTCGGTATTTGCCGTAACTGCAAAGTCATAAGTAGTTTTAAGTCCTGTTTCGATGTTGGCTTTTACGTCGTAAGAGATAACTCCCGTATATTTAAGTTCGACGTAAAGTTTGCCGGTTTGTTCGCCTGCGGTATATCCGCCCTTATATGCGATAACCGCGTCGATGACTATGTCGTTGTTTTCGTTTACGGAAGCCTTAAAGGAAATCGTGAAGTCCTTAATGTCAGGAAGCGAGAAAGCAGGGTTTGCTTCGCTTACTTCTTCGATTGCCGAAACGAAACGCAAATACATATCCGATTCGCTGATAGATTGCTTAACGGCCTCTTCGTCGATTTTATCGAGATCGAGCTGCGAGCAATCGAATTTTTCAACCGAGTAAATGTCGAGCTTGTCGTAAACTTCGCCGAGCGTCGCTTCGCAAACCGTAAGCAAATATTTGCCTTCGTTTTCCGTTCTTTCGATGACTTTAACGAAATCATATTCGGTATCGGTTGAATAAAGTCTTAAAATGCTGTTCGGTCCGATAGTGCCGTCGGCTACGATTATGCCGTTTTCGGCGGTTTCGTATTCACCGATTTTTACGTCGACAATTTCTGCTTTTTCTTCAAATATACAAGTTATTTCCTTGTGAATGGTAAACGACAATTCTTTGAATTGTTCTTTTCCGATAAAAGAAATCGAATCGGTTTTGTCAACAATAGCAATACGATAGGTATCGCCGGCATTATAGATGCCTTCTCTTTTTACAATTCTGAAAAGTCCTATACCGTCCGATTCTACAGAAACTGCGACTTGCTTGCCGTTGCGGTCGGTAACGAGAATGTAATCGCTGATATTTGCGTCGTTAAGTTCGACGTCGCTTTCGACGGCAAACTCTACGTCATTGTCACAATCGTCGATTTGCTGAGACGCGTCAAACACGCCGTCAAGACTGTCTATGATTGTGACGTCATCGGTGATTCCCGTTTTCCCATCGTCAAACACGGTTGAGCCGCTTGGTTTAGGAGTCGCACCGTCATTGCCGCATGCGGCAAGAACGCCTATCGATAAAACAATCAATAGAACGACTACGAAAACTTTGAGATGT
>JAQYCY010000039.1:0-5039 GCA_028724485.1 Bacillota bacterium
ACTTGCCCGGTCGGAGCAATTACGGAAGGAGACGGAAAATACGTCATTAACGCAGAAGAATGTATAGATTGCGGAGCTTGTGAAGACGGATGTCCACAAAGCGTAATCGTTGAAGAGTAATCTATATTTTTAGATTAAAAAAGTAGGGGATTGTTTCCCCTATTTTTTACTTTGGGCGATAACGCTTTGTGGGTAGATTAGCAAATTGATTATAAAATAGTCGAGCAAGCGGAGCAGCAAAACTAAACAAAGTTTAGTTTTGCATTGTTTTAAGTGAAGACGGATGTTCACAAAGCGTAAACGCCAAGAGTAATCTAAATATTTAGATTGAAAACGAAGTAGGGGAATATACCCCTACTTTTTTATTGCAATGAAACGCTATGTGGGGGGCATTTTATAAAATGTGGCTGAAAGTAAGAGCAAGCGGAGTGAAAGCGAAACTTATTTTGCTTTGCATTGTAATAAGGTGAAAACGAAACGGAAGCGGCGAATAGTAAAATGAGTTATTTATTACCATTTTCTTATGTGGGATTTAGCGCAATGCAATCGGCATAAAACTGCTATATCGTGAAATAATAAAATTATGAAGAATAGAAAAGACAAAAAGCAAAATAAAACAAAACACAATCCGCCGATAAAAGCGCCGAACCTTCGTTCGATTGCCGACCCGAACGTGCAAGCGGAAAGTTTAAGCGACAGAGCGGCAGACGATGCCGAATCGGCGTTTATGCAAGCGGCTCAGGACCCGAACGGTTCGTATACGGGTTATCCTACGATGGGCAGTCAGCCTGTTCAAGACGTAGACGATTTATAGAAATAAGGCAAAAGCCTTATTTTCTTTTGTCCGAATAAACGTGCGAAATTTTATATTTAAGTGAACGGCAACTTAAATTTGAAAAAAACTTTTTAAACTATTGGAAATTCTGTCGAATCGTGCTATATTTAAAAAAATAAATTTAAGATAAATGCCGATATCCGAGGTGAATATGGTCAAAGAAAGTTATGAAGAGAAAATTTCAAGAAAACTTGCCAAAAAGCAAAGCGTTATCGAAGCGGCAAGCGGTCGCAAAAAAGCCGATTTGGTTTTGAAAAACGCAACTTTCGTCAACGTTTTTTCGGACGAATTGCAAACGGCTGACATTGCGGTTTGCGAGGGCTTAATCGTCGGCATAGGAAAATACGACGGCGAAAAAGAAATGGATATGACGGGCAAAATAGTTTGTCCGGGATTTATCGACGCGCATATACATTTGGAATCGAGTCTTGCAAAACCTGCCGAATTCGTAAAGGCGGTTTTGCCGCACGGCACAACGGCGGTTGTCACCGACCCGCACGAAATAGCAAACGTAATGGGAACGGACGGAATAGAGTATATGCTCGAAAGTACGGAAGGACTTCCCGTAGACACTTATTTTATGCTTCCGTCATGCGTACCTGCAACGCCTATGGACGAGTCGGGCGCAAACCTTAGCTATCGCGACATCGACGAATATTTTGAGCATCCGAGAGTTTTGGGCTTGGCGGAAATGATGAATTCTTACGGCGTAATCGCCGGCGACGGCGCTGTCGTATCGAAGATAATCGCATCGCAAGCGCATCACAAAAAAATTGACGGTCACGCGCCGTTTTTGAAAGATAACGACCTTAACGCTTACATCTCGGCAGGCGTTTACTCTGACCATGAATGTTCGGACATAAACGACGCCATGGAAAAACTTCGTCGCGGACAATTTATAATGATAAGAGAAGGTACGGCGGCGAGAAACCTCGAAGCGTTGTATCCGCTTTTAGTTCCGCAATTTGCGTCGAGATGTATGTTTTGCACCGATGATAAGCACCCAAGCGATCTGTTAGGTTTAGGGCATATAGATTATATCGTCAAAAGGGCAATAAACGAGTTTAACGTCGATCCTATCATTGCCGTAAAAGCTGCAGGACATCAAGCCGCAAAATATTTCCTTTTGAACAACCGCGGAGCAATCGCGCCGGGTTATCTTGCCGACTTTGCCATAATCGACGATTTTAAAAACTTTAACGTGCTTACCGTAATTAAAAAAGGCAAGGTTATGTTTAATAGCGGCAAACTTGAAAAATTTGCCGAACCGACCGTAAACGCCGAACTTGACAGAGCCGCTCACGATACAATGAAAGTGAAGACGCTTTCGGAAACCGATTTTGAAGAAGAAAGACAACGCGGCTTAATAGGAATGATAAACGGCGAAATCGTCACGACAGACAACGGCTATGCCGACAAAATCGACGTGACAAAAGATATTTTGAAAATCGCCGTCGTCGAAAGACATAAAAACACGGGACATATCGGCATCGGCTATATCCAAGGTTACGGCTTAAAGAGCGGTGCCGTGGCAACGTCCATTTCGCACGATTCGCACAATATTATAGTTGTCGGTGCGAACGAAAAAGATATGGCGTTTGCAGTGAACGAAGTCGCAAAAGCCCATGGCGGAATAGTGGTCGCAAACGGCGGAAATACGCTTGCAAAACTTGAACTTCCGATTGCCGGAATAATGAGCGACGAACCGCTTGAAACGATAAACGAAAAACTTGAAACTGCAAAACAAAAAGCCTACGAAATAGGCGTAAACAAAGGCATTGACCCGTTTATGACGCTTAGCTTTATGGCTCTTCCGGTTATTCCTAAATTGCGTCTTACCACAAGGGGCGTTATAGACGTTGAAAAACAAAAATACGTTTAATCGTAAGATAGAAGAATAAAAGCCTGATTTGTCGACAGTTAATAGCGTTATTTATTGATGTCCGTTTGTTGGCTATGCGACAGGAACGAAGTTGTCAAAACGTTATTTTTGATAACGTTAGTTTATATCGCTTGCGGCGAATAATTATTATTTAGTCTGTTAGTTTTCGTCAGGCGTTTGCGGATAGATAATCGAGTCGTATTTCGCCGCCCATTTTTTAATGTTTTCGATTTTATAGACAGGCGGAATGAGCATAGCCGTAAGTTTCGCTTGCGCGGCAGTGTTAAGCGCTTTTATCGTTTTTGACAAAAGGTCGCGGCGTTTTAAGGCAATGCCTGCCTTCCGGAAAAAATTCGGATTGCGTTCTTTTATGCCTTTAAGGCTGAACCTTTTCGGCGTTTCTTCATCTTCTAATGCGGTGAAGTTTTGCGTTATAATTCCGCTTGAATATACCCAATTTAAATCTTCGTCGCTAAGCGACATTGCCCATCGTTTTAAATAGTCGGCGGCGATAAAATTAGAGCCGACGTGTCGCATAAACTTTACTTCATAATCCCAAAGTTTTTTTGCGCTGAAATCGTAACAAAACGGCGATAGAATAACGTTCGTAAGATAGTTGCCTGCTTTAAGCGCGCTTTCGATTCCCGAACCGACCATAGGCATTTCCATAAAAGCGCTGTCGCCGCAAAGGACGTAGCCGTCCGCAACGAAGACGGCAAGCGTGTATCTGACTGCAAGCGTTGCCCTTTCCGCTCTTAAAAGTTCGTCACCGAGAATTTCGTTTTTGGCGCGAAGCATACTTAAAAACGAGTTTATTTCTTCGTCCGTCAGGGTGTTGATTTTTCCGATAAAAACGTCAACCTCGTCGTTAGACGGGGCGTCTTTGCACCACATAACCGAGTTGCTTGCGTCAGGTTTCAAATAAACGTTGCTGACGGTCTTTTTGTGAACGGGGTTGCGTCTATAAAAGGCTCTGTAACCCTGCATATAGTCATCGGGATTTATATCGCTTTGAATGAGAAATTTTTCAGGTACGTCTTTTCGATAAGGACTAGTACAACCGGTGCTGTCGATAACAAGGTCGGCGTAAATTTTTTTGCCGTCTACATATATTCCGACAATTTTCTCATTTTCAACGAGCAGTGAATTCGGGGCAGTTTCATAAAAAACCGTGCAATAAGTTTCGGCAAGATTTAGCATATAATGCAACAGTATTTTTCTGTCCACGTCATAGCTGTTTGACGCTTTTTCTTTTTGTCTTACAAAGCTGTCGGATTGCAAGCAAAAAAAGTTCAATCGCTGTTTTTTTATCAATGCTTCTTTCGGAACTTGAAGTTTTACGTCCGAAAAAGTATCCGGTTTTACTGAATCGTGCCAAAAATAGCCGAGAGTCGACTTAGGTTTTTTTTCGTAAACCGTAACGTCAAAGCCTGCCTGTCCGAGTCTGTATGCCGCAAGCAGACCGCCGAGTCCTGCGCCCAAAACTATGATTTTTTTGTCTTTCGTCGCTTCCATAAATTTCTCCGTCTATTTTCTTTAATTCGATTATATAAATTTTTCGGCGTTTTATCAAGATAATTAGTAAACGTAAAATTACAAATTTGTGGCAATCTCTTTATTTGTGCTTAACTATACTATATAATAAAACATAATCCATAGCAAAAAACTTTGCGATAAAACGTTTAGACACGTAGGACGAGAAAAATACTTTGCGGTGAATCAGATAAGAGTTTACGAGCTTGCGTTTAACCGTTATAAAAAACACAAGTTAGGTTTGGGGGAGTAAATTCGGACAACGAAAAACTACAAATGATACGATAAAACATATCTCGGAACGGAGTAGCAATAAGAAAGAATTTAAAAGTAGGTGAAATATGACAAAAGGTGAAATTGCAAAAGATTATTTTGAAAAAGGTTACAACTGCGCCCAAGCGGTGGCGCTGGCATTTAAAGACGAAATAGGGCTTGACGAAGAAACGATAGCAAAACTGACGTCGTCGTTCGGAGGCGGACTTGCAAGGCTTAGAGAGGTTTGCGGAACGATAAGCGGCGGAGCTTTCGTTTTGGGGATTTTGAAAGGTTATGCCGACCCGTCGGACAATAAGTCAAAATCCGAACATTATGCAAGGGTAAGAGAATTGACTTCAAGGTTTTCCGAAAAATGCGGCTCGTATATTTGCCGCGAACTGCTTAGCGGAGTTAAACATACAGACGGCGGCGCTCCCGAGAAACGTACGGACGAATACTATAAAAAACGTCCCTGCTTAGAATTGTGTTTATTATCGGCGGATATCGTACAAGATATTTTAGACGAAGGCATTT
>JAQYCY010000040.1:0-10631 GCA_028724485.1 Bacillota bacterium
AATCTTTAAATAAGGTACTTTTTTGATACGACTTGTTTAGAATACCTAATTAAGCGTTATCAAACACGGAATTTTAAAATTTGTCACAATTAAATTAGTGTTTAATTTCTAAATAAGGTTTTTTTATTATAACCTTGGCTCATATATGACTTTTGCACTTATATTACTTTTTGCTCTTATATTACTTTTTGCTCTTATATGATTTTTTGCTCTTATATGACTTTTGCACTTATATGACTTTTTGCACTTATATGACTTTTTGCACTTATATGACTTTTGCTCTTATATTACTTTTTGCTTTTATATTACTTTTTGCTTTTATATTACTTTTTGCTTTTATATTACTTTTTGCTTTTATTTAATCATATAAAAACACCGACTTTTCAGTCGGTGTTTATTGTACTAAATGTCTTATTGCATTTAACTCTCACAAAGATTAGAACTTATCTCTCTTGACATAAGACGTGTGGAGAATTTCGTGAGCTTTGTGGCTGTTCGGTTCTCCGAAATATTCTTTGTAAATTGTTTGAATTGCAGGGTTTGCGTGTGACTTTCTAAGCGTTGACTTTTTATCTGCTTCATAAATAGCCGCGGCTCTCGTTGCCTTGATGTCGTAGTTATTTCTGATTTCAGCCGATTTAATAGGTTGACCGCCACCGTTTACGCAACCGCCCGGACAAGACATAACTTCAATAAAGTGATAGTCGGCTTTACCTGCTCTGACTTTGTCCATAATTTCTCTTGCATTTGCAAGTCCGGAGCAAACCGCAACCTTAACTTTTATTCCGTTAACGTCATAAGCCGCTTCTTTAATGCCCTTAGTTCCTCTGACTTGTTTGAAGTCGAGCGACGGAGCGTCTTTGCCTGTAGCGACTTCGACAACCGTTCTAAGAGCCGCCTCCATAACGCCGCCCGTTGCGCCGAACAAAAGTCCTGCGGTGGTAGCAATGCCGAACGGTTCGTCAAACTTTTCGTCAGGAAGATTTTCAAACATAATACCCGTACGCTTGATAAGTCTTGCAAGTTCTCTCGTTGTTATCGCAATATCGATATCCGGAACACCGGCGGCATTTTGGTCGCCTCTGCCTATCTCAAATTTCTTTGCCGTACAAGGCATAACCGAAACTACGACGATTTTCTTTGGATCGATACCCAATTTTTCCGCATAATACGTTTTGCAAACTGCGCCAAACATTTGTTGCGGCGATTTGCAAGTAGAAAGGTGGTCGAGTTGGTCAGGGAAATTGTGTTCGCAGAATTTAATCCATGCAGGCGAACAGCTAGTAATCATAGGAAGAACTCCGCCGTTTTTAAGTCTACTCAAAAATTCCGCGCCTTCCTCCATAATCGTAAGGTCTGCCGTATAGTCAACGTCAAACACGTTCTTAAAGCCAAGTCTGCGCAATGCCGCAACCATCTTGCCTTCAACATTTGTTCCCATCTTCATTCCGAATTCTTCGCCGAGAGCAACACGAACCGAAGGAGCCGTGCCGACGATAACGTATTTATCAGGATCGGCAAGAGCCGCCAAAACGTCGTCAATTGACTCTTTCTCGTGAAGAGCTCCGACAGGACATACGGTGATACATTGTCCGCAACCGACGCAAGCCACGTCGTTTAACGGTTTTTCAAATGCCGTTGCAATGTGCGTATCGAAACCACGAGCATTTGCGCCGATAACGCCGACCGATTGATACTTCGAGCAAGCGGCAACGCAACGACGGCAAAGTACGCATTTTTCATTGTCACGAACTATATAAGGCGTCGAGTCATCGATAGGATAACTGTTTGTTTCGCCCTTATACTTATGGTCGTCGCAACCAAGTTCGATTGCAAGCGTTTGGAGTTCGCAGTTGTTGTTACGGACGCAACCAAGGCATTCTTTTTTGTGGTCTGACAAGATAAGTTCGACAGTAGTTTTGCGGCTGTCAAGAACTCTCTTGGTGTTTGTAAAGACTTCCATACCCTCGTTTACAGGATATACGCAAGCCGCGACAAGGCTTCTTGCCCCTTTAACTTCGACTACGCAAACACGGCACGCGCCGATAGCGTTGATGTCTTTAAGATAACAAAGCGTCGGAATTTTAATTCCTGCACTTCTGGCAGCTTCCAAAATAGTTGTTCCGGCTTCGACAGAAACAGGAATGTTATTTATTTTCAAATTAACTAAAGCCATATCGCACCTCTTACTTCTTGATGATTGCGCCAAACTTACAGTTGCTTAAACATACGCCGCACTTAATACACTTTGTTTGGTCAATATTGAATTTTTGTTTAATTTCGCCCGAAATTGCGTTAACAGGACATTTTCTCGAACAAAGCGAGCAACCTTTACAAGCATCGGTAATTTCGTAGCTGAGCAACGCTTTACATACGCCGGCAGGACACTTCTTATCTTTGATGTGCGAAACATATTCGTCACGGAAATATCTTAAAGTGCTGAGTACAGGGTTTGGAGCAGTTTGTCCAAGTCCGCAAAGAGCATTGTCCTTTATGTAGTAGCAAAGTTTTTCCATATCGTCGAGGTCTTGCATTGTTGCCTGACCTTTGGTGATTTTGTTAAGATATTCCAAAAGTCTTCTTGTACCGATACGGCAAGGCGTACATTTTCCGCAGCTTTCGTCAACGGTAAATTCAAGGAAGAATTTTGCGATGTCAACCATACAGTTGTCTTCGTCCATAACAATCATACCACCCGAACCCATCATCGAGCCGATAGAAATAAGGTTGTCATAGTCAATAGGAATATCGAAGTGTTCGGCAGGAATACAACCGCCCGACGGTCCGCCCGTTTGAGCAGCTTTAAATTTCTTGCCATTCGGAACGCCACCGCCGATATCTTCGACAACGGTACGAAGAGTGGTTCCCATAGGAATTTCGACAAGACCGGTATTTACGATTTTTCCGCCGAGAGCAAAAACTTTAGTTCCTTTCGATTTTTCCGTTCCCATCGAAGCAAACCAATCTGCTCCTTTCAAAATAATTTGAGCAATATTCGCATAAGTTTCGACGTTGTTAAGAAGCGTAGGCTTACCAAAAAGTCCCTTAACCGCAGGGAACGGAGGACGAGGACGAGGCTCGCCGCGATGACCTTCGATAGAAGTCATAAGCGCGGTTTCTTCGCCGCAAACGAATGCGCCTGCGCCAAGTCTGATTTCGATATCGAAATCGAAACCTGTGCCTAAAATGTTTTTACCGAGCAAACCGTATTCCTTTGCTTGTGCGATTGCGATATGGCAACGTTGAACTGCGATAGGATACTCCGCGCGAACATAGATATAACCTTGATGCGCGCCGATTGCATAACCTGCAATCGTCATAGCTTCCAAAACAGCGTGCGGATCGCCTTCCAAAACCGAACGGTCCATGAATGCGCCCGGGTCACCTTCGTCAGCGTTACAGCAAACGTACTTGACGTCAGATACCGTGTTCAGTGCGAATTGCCATTTGTTACCCGTAGGGAAACCGCCGCCTCCGCGTCCGCGAAGTCCCGAAGCCTTAATTATGTCAACGATTTCTTGCGGCTTCATTTCGGTCAAACACTTGATAAGCGCTTGATAGCCGTCGTAGGCAATATATTCGTCGATATTTTCAGGATTTATAACGCCGCAGTTGCGAAGAGCAACACGAGTTTGTTTCTTATAGAAATTGGTATCCGACAAAGCCTTGACGGCATCGTGGGTTTTCTTTTCTTTGTAAAGTAATCTTTCTACAAGTCTACCTTTAATGATGTGTTCTTGAACGATTTCTTTAACGTCCTCAGGTTTAATTGCGCTGTAAAATGCGCCTTCCGGATATATAATAACAACAGGGCCTACCGCGCAAAGTCCGAAGCAACCCGTTTCTACAACTTGAACTTCGTTTTCAAGATTGTTTTCTTTAAGTTGTTTTTTGAACTCTTCGATAATTTTTCCGCTGTTATTCGAGTGACAGCCTGTACCGCCACAGCAAAGAATAGTGCTTCTAAACATAAATTATTCTCCTTATTCGTTGGTAATTAAATAATCTGTACAAATGTTGCCGTTGACGATGTGGCTTGCAATAATTTGCTTAGCCTTTTCAGGGTCTACTTTAACGTAAGTGACTTTTTCTTGTCCCGGAACAAAAACTTCAACGATTGGTTCGAGCTTGCACATACCAAGACATCCCGAACGTGAAACCTTAACGTTTTTGAGTTGTCTTGTAGCTACTTCTTCGACCAAAGTATTGAATACAGGACGCGCACCGGCGGAAATGCCGCAAGTTGCCATACCAACGACGATTCTTGTTTCTTCGTTAGTGTTGTTATCACGCAATATAATCTGAGCTTGCATCTTATCTCTTATTGCTTTGATATCGGCGATACTTTTCATAATAATCCTCCAATTTGTGATATGTTTTCTCTTATATAATTTTTAACAAATAATAATACTTCCGGCTCGCTTATAGGAACTCCGTCGAGCTCGGCTTTAAGTTCTCTCGTGTCGAGCGTAAACCCGACGTCGTTCACCGAATAGGTAAGAACGTAATCGACGTTGTCTTCGCCGCTAAGCAGCGTGGACATCGTTTCTCCCAAATCTCCGAGAGGCGGACGGTCTATGTGGTCAATTTGAAAATCGGTTGTGACAATGGTCCCTACACCGAGTTTCGACGAAATACTAAATCGTCCTCCGCACATTTCCGCTTCCATTTTAAGTAGCGGAAGTCCTAAGCCGACTTTACGCGTCGTGCGAGTCGTCGTGTACGGGTCCGTCACCTTTGATAAAAATTCTTCGCTCATACCATTGCCGTTGTCTTTAACGGAAACGGTAAGCAAATTGTCCTTTGCCGATACGCCGATTTCGATAAGCGTCGCATTCGCTTTGACCGAATTTTCGACAATGTCCAGTATGTTTAACGCAAGTTCTCTCATAATTCAACCTTGCCCTCAAAATTGCACACAAAACCTATATTATAATAGCACAAGAAATCGGTTTTGCAAAGCCGTTTTTTTATATTTTTACAATTTATCAAAGTAATATTTTTACAATTTTTCGACATTCTTTTTTCTTAGATAATTCATAAGCGAAAATATCGAGTCGTCAGGCAAATCTATCTCGCTGACAAGCCCTATGCTTTCCAGCGTATGAGCGTCAGAATCCACCAAAACGGTGTGTGTTTTGCGAAATTCTTCACAATATTCTTCGCTTGCCTTAGTCGAAATTTCAATCATATTAAACTCGTCTTCGATAACGCCTAAAATGGACAACATACTGTTACCCTCTCTATCGACGTGCGCGGGAATTGCCACGCCGTCATATCGTTCGGCAAGGGCCTTAACCTTTTTAGGCGTGATTTTTGCGCCGTGAAGTAACAGCCTATCATCATGACCGACTATATTGTCGTCCTCGTCCATAATAAGCTGGTCGCCGTAAATTTCGGGAACGTTTTTCAAATCCGTAAAAGGAATCTCGTTATAAAAAGCTCTGAGCTTCTGAAAGCTATCGAACAAACATAAAATATGTATATCTTCTTCCGTTTGAATTTCAACGGCAGGCACAACGGTTATGCCGTACTCGTGTCCTGCTTTAAGCGCAACTTCCACGCTTCCGATTGCATTGTGGTCGCTAATCGCAATAAAATCAAGCCCCGACAGCTTGGCAAAAGCAACGATAGTGACAGGCGTCATATCGTTTTCCGCGCAAGGCGACAGGCAACTATGAACGTGAAAATCATACTTAAACTTCATTATTTCTCCAAATATCTCTTTACCGCTTCAAATATGTCATAGTCGGTTTCGATAAGGTTCACACCCTGCTCTTTTGCTTTGCAAGCAAGTTCGGCAGTGCTTTTTGCGCCTTCGCATACGACAATGACGCCCACTTCGGCAAGCGTTGCGACAGCGCAAACGTTTACGTTTGTCATAACGGTAAACCAAGCCGAACCGCTCGGAGCTTGCCCCATAACAAAACTTAAAAAATCGCCGCAATAACCCGTCGTAATCTCAAACGAACCGTCCACAAGGTTGACAACGTTTGCGTCGAGCTTCTTTATGAGTTCGTCAATTTTCATTCTTCTTTCCTCGTTTAATTTCTTTAAGTCTAGGACATTTTCCCTTTACCACGCCGTTTATAACGTCTTCGGCAAACGCTCTGCAACTCGGCGCGCCACACATTCCGCAGTCTACCTGCGGCAACGTCATAAGCAGTTCTTCGACATCCATAAGTTTTTTGATTGCCGACGCTCTGTCTTCGTCGATTTTATCGAAATTTTTCCATTCGGGCTGTTGCTCCCACAAATAATACGAAAGCGGTTTTCCGACACTAGCCAAAATATTTTCGTTCGTTCTCGGCAATTTAGAGCAAAGTTCTCTAAGCCTCGCCTTAGTCAAAAACGGATTTTCGACGTTCAAAACTCCGCCGACGCAACCGCTCACACAAGCGTTAAGTTCCACGAAATCGACTTCTGTCAACGTGTTGTCTTCGATACTATCCAAAATGCGTTTTACGTTTTCTATTCCGTCTGCGGCAAGATATTTACCTCTAAAAACAGCTGCCGACTCGCCACCCGACGTTGCCCACCTAAGTCCGGTACTTCCGAGCTGTGAAAGCGGTTTTACGTCGACGAGCTTGTTCATTACCGGCACAAGCCGCATATATATATCGCCCGCCGACAAAATACCGTCGACGTACGGTTTTTCAACGCCGACACCGAGTTTTAGAGCAAATACTTTTGCCGGACAAGGCGAAATGAAAAATAGACCTATTTCGTTTGGAGCTATTCCCATTTCCGCCGCTTTTTTTTCGGCTATTTCTCTTGCCATTTTTGCCGCAATATCGACAGGCGCAAGGGTGTTTAAAAGATTGGCTTCGAGATTATGATAACGTGCCAATATCAATTCTAGAACAGCAGGACAAGCCGTGCTTATCACGGGTTTTTTGGCTCTTTCTTGATCAAGGAGCAATTTAGTGACGGCAGACGCATATTCTGCGCCTCTGCCGACTTCGAATATATCGTCGAAACCTAACTCTAAAAGTCCGTTCAAAACATAATTGACGTCGGTTAAATTGTTAAACTGTCCGTAAAGCGACGGAGCAGGCAAAGCCACCTTATATTTAAATTTTTCTATACTTTCAAATTCGTCGTAGGACGCAAGTTTTGCAGAATGCGGACAAAGGCGTACACATTCGCCGCAACCTATACACCTGTCGTACAGTACGCTTGCTTTCCCGTTTCTGACTCTGATTGCCTCGGTCGGGCAACGTTTCATACACGTTACACAACCTTTGCATTTATCAGGATCAAGAACAACCGTATGAAAATTTCCCATTCTTCCCCCTAATGGAAGCAAACTTTCATCGATACCGTCGTACCCACGTTCACTTCACTTTCGATATTCAATTCGTCAGCGTATTTCTTCATATTCGGCAATCCCATTCCTGCGCCGAAACCAAGAGACCTGACGTCTTCTTCTGCCGTAGACCAACCGGGAGTCATAGCAAGTTCGATGTTCTCTATTCCTTTGCCGTGGTCTACCAGCTTAATATCGATATGATCAACGTCGATGTCAACGATTGCTTTTCCGCCACCGCCGTGAATGACCATATTGATTTCTCCTTCATACATAGCGATAGCAACTCTTCTTACGTCCTCGGAGGCAACACCCATCTTTTTTAAAGTGATTTTCACTTGATCGCTTGCCATACCTGCCTGAGAAAAATTGTTTCCCGCTACGTCAAATTCTAAATGCAACATTTCAATCCTCCGCCTTAAGCCCCGCTTGATACAAAATGCCGCAAGTTGCGAACATTCTGTGCGGAGTGGCGATAACCGTTATTCCGCGTTCTTTTGCAAGGTCGATAAGCGTAGAATCGGGCTTTTTACCGCGAACCAAAACGATGCAAAGCATATCCATCATTTCCGCCGTCCGTACTACTTGCGGATTGCACAATCCCGTGACCAAAACAGCCTGATTTTTGACGAACGCCAAAACGTCGCTCATCATATCGGAAGCGCAAGCCGACGCAAGGTCGCAATCCATATTGTTCCCCTCGCACAACACAGTGCCGTCGAGTAATTTTACTATTTCACTGACTTTCATATAGTCCTCCGTAAATTCGCTTTCGCTAAATATATTTTATCAAATTATATCCAAAAATACAATAGGCAATATTTTGACAGATAATAGCGACAAGTTGACGTTTATTACATGTATTAAATGCAATACTTATTAAAGTAAATGCAATACTTATTAAAAGGACGCCTATCGGCGTCCTTCTTTCGATTTGTTTTAGTCCACGGTTTTAAAAAGCGTTATAGCATTTGGCGAACATTTGCTCTTATGCGCATTTTAACTTTGACAACTCTTATTCGGCATATCTCCACTCGCAAAACTATTGTTTAACAAGTTGTAGTCAAATTCGCCGTGCTCGATTGTTTTGCCATTCCAAGTTGAAACTTATTCGGCATAAACGACTGTTATATAAGGCACAATAATGCCGTCGTCGCCGACCGTACCGGCAGTATCCACCCAAAGACTATCCCAACCGCTTGGCAATTCGCCTTTTTTGAACGAAACCGAAATTTGCATTCTGCGTCCGCCGAACACGTTTTTACCTACTCTTACAACGTTTGCGCCGAGAGCCAAATCGTTTGTTTGAAGCACTTGACTTTCGAGCGAACGGAACGCATAATCGCCGATTGAAATTATGCCGTCTATGCCTGTTATCGACGAAAGTTTATCGCAACTCATAAATGCGTTTGAACCGACGTACTTAACCCCCGTCAAATCTATTTGCGTAAGTTCTTTTAAGCCCGAGAATGCACCTTGACAAATGCCGACCGTTCCCGTTTTAAGCGTAACCGCCGTAAGACCTTCGGTTGCTTTAACCGCCCAATTACCTATATATTCGATGCCGTTTTCTGTTGTATATGTAACGCTATCGGGTTTTCCGACAACGGCTCCACTGAATTTTTCAATAAGCACGCCGCCTTCGGACAAATAAACATCACTCGAACCGATTGTAAGTGCGGTTAAGCCGGTCACCTTGTCTATTGCCAACTGTTTAAAGCTCGTAAGCGTGTTAGGCAACACGACTTCGCCGACAAAGCCGAACGGACAGAAAATAAGTTCCGTTTTGTTTTTGTCATAAACAAGTCCGTTATCCGAAACGAAATATTCGTTTGTCGAGTCGATAACGATTTCATTTACGGTCGTTCCGTAAAATACCGAACGAGCCAAAACGGTCGTAAGTTCGATTAAGCCTTTTCCGAAACTCACCTTTTTAAGCGAAACGACGTTTGAGAACGCTCCGTGCTTTAAACTCATCGCATCACCCGTCAATACGATTTCTTCAAGTGAAGACGGAACGTAGTAAGAAACCTCCGCCGAAAGACTTGACAAATACACCTGCTTTACAAGTGTTCCGCCGTTGTATTCTTCATCGCCGAACACATAGCCCAAAAGCGCGCTCTTGCCGTTTTCCGTCGCCGACGCTCCGACAAACGGAATCGTCAGCTTTTTAAGGTTGATTGCGCCTTTAAACGCCCCTTTGCCTATATATTTCACGTTTGACGGAATCGTTATGGTTTCGCCCAAATAGTCGTTAAAAATCGTTCTGTCGATAGTAGTCAGCGCAATTTCATTGTCGAAATTTACGACTGCCGAAATCTTTCCGAATGCGTATTTACCTATTTCGGTCACGTTTTTACCGATATTGATAACAGTCAAACCGCTTCGCTCGTAAAACGCATATTCGCCTATCGTCGTCAAGGTTTGCGGCAAAGTGATTTCTCCCGTTATATTTTTCGGAACAAACAGCAGCTTTGTCTTTTTGCCGTCGTACACAATTCCGTTTTCACTTGAAAAATACTCGCCTGCTTCTTCTACGCCGCTTTCACTTACGATTTTAAAAGAGGTCGCATTTATTTTTGAAAAATCGGCATTCGCAAGAGTATTGAGCAATTTCTGTTCGCCGACAATCTTATCGGGAATTAAAACGAGTTCGGTTTTCGACGAATTATAAATCAAGCCTTCATATGTAAAATAATTGCCGTTATCTCCGTCAAACGAGAAAGACGTAATTCCACTGCACTTGTCGAAAATGCCGTTAGGAATATGGGTAAGCGCACTCGACAAGACAATATTGCCGCTCAAAGTGCTTGGCAAGAAAAGTATTTTGTCCTTTTTCTTTGTATATATTATTCCGCCCGAATTTTCAAAATTTGCGTTTCCGTTCACGTTTAATTCGGTAAGCGTTGTAAACGTGTCGTCCGCAAAATACTCAAGGTCGGCGTTTAAAGTCAAAGATAATACTACGTCGGCAAAAGCAAATTTGCAAATTTCCTTTACCCCGTCCGTTAAAGTCAAACCGCTTGAAAGCGTATTGCTTTTTAAGACGCAAACAAGGCTCTCCTTAATGCTTTGCTTGTTTATTGCGTAAAGTACGCCTTTTTCAAGAATATAGTTGTTTCCGAGATTAAGTTCGGTCAAGCTGTCGCAACCTAAAAACGCACCCCACACGCCCATCAAACGGCGGTCGACCAAAACGCCGTCTGCATTTTTCACTTCATAATAGTCGAGCGCAACGTTACCACCCGTGCAGTAAATTTTTTCAATGTTCTTGCAACCGCTGAACAAATAATTACTTAGCGTTTCGTCGTCGGACCTCAGA
>JAQYCY010000041.1:0-14670 GCA_028724485.1 Bacillota bacterium
GCGTGTATACCTGCCGCAAAAAGAGTGCCTGCTTCGTAACATTCGGGAACGATAAGCGGTTGATAAACGCTGTCGCTGGCAACTCCCGTGCCGCCGAATAGTAGCGGTTTTAACTTTATATCTTCGCGAAAAATCAAAAAGCCTACGCCTTGAATTCCGTGTAAACCTTTATGCGCAGGCATTGCGAGCATATCGATTTTGTCGCGCGTCATATTTATATCGATATAAGGCGAGCCTTGCGAACCGTCGACCAAAAGTACGGTTCTGTCCGATTTTTTTTGCCCTACGTCGGCGACGTCGCAAACCGCGCCAGTTACGTTTGACGCAAGGTTAAGTCCGATAAAATCGGCGTCGTATGCGGCTCTTAAAACGTGCTTACTGCTAACCGAAAGATTGTCGGTCGGGTTCAAAATCGTGAGCGATAAGCCGTTGCGTTTTTTTTCAAAGAGCGGTCTTAACATAGAATTGTGTTCGTTCACAGTCGTAACCGCCTTTTCGTTGCCTTTCAAAAAGCCGCTTATGGCAAGGTTCAACGCTTCAGTGCAGTTTTTTGTAAAAACGATATTATATCCGCTTTCCGCTCCGTAAAGTTTCAAGAGATTTCTTCTTGTATATTCGATTTTCGCCATATTTGCGATAGCGTCGTCATGACCGCTTCTACCGCTGTTGGAGCTGTTTTTCACTTCTTTTACAAGCGCTTTAATTACTCCGCTAGGCTTAAATCTCGTTGTTGCAGCATTGTCAAAATATATCATTCCAAATTCTCCACGCTTACATATATTATATTAAGGGTCGGGCTTTAATATATTCTATTCAGGGAGGTAAAATTATGGGAGAGATAATTGTCGTCATCAAATCACGCTCGGCGGCTTTAAGGTTTGCCGATGAACTAAAAACGTACCGCATTGCTTGCAAGGTGATAAATACGCCGAAAGAAGCAGGCGTCGGTTGCGGCTTGTCGGTGAAAATGTTTATGAAAGATTTTAAACGCGCGCAAACCGTTTCCGCAAGAACGGGAATAAGAATAGACGCCGTTTTTGCGTATGAAAGCGGAAGAATTAGAAAACTTCAATTATAAGGCGCGGAAACATTAGACAAAACTATATAAATTGTACAATTTGCGTGGTTAAAGTTGCAAAAAATCACAATTTATGCAATAATACGATAATGATACCAACGCAAGAA
Organism: Bacillota bacterium; assembly: GCA_028724485.1. Taxonomy (GTDB): domain Bacteria; phylum Bacillota; class Clostridia; order Christensenellales; family CAG-917; genus CAG-917. The sequence continues at coordinate 1,186 of JAQYCY010000041.1, forward strand.
GAACTTTTAGCCGAGCTTAGCGTTTTGCACCCGTCGGCGGACTGCGAATTGAATTTTCAAACGCCGTTCGAGCTTTTGATTGCAGTCGTTTTGTCGGCGCAATGCACGGATAGACGCGTAAACGAAGTTACGAAAGAATTGTTTAAAGTTTGCAATACGCCTAAGGGGTTTGTCGATATGCCGACAGAAGAACTCGAAAAGTACATTTTCAGTTGCGGCTTTTATCACAACAAGGCAAAATCCATAAAAGCGTTGTCGAAAAGTCTTATTGACGATTTCGGTGGCGTTGTGCCAAACAATATGACGGATTTAAAAAAGCTCCGCGGAGTAGGCTCGAAAACCGCAAACGTCGTTTATGCGGTCGGCTTCGGCGGAAACGGGCTTGCAGTTGACACTCACGTTTTCAGAGTGGCAAACAGACTTGGTATAGTATGCGAAAACACGCCGCAAAAAACAGAAATTGCGTTAAAGAAATTTTTTAAGGAAGAATACTGGTCAAAGGCTCACCACCTTTTGCTTTTTCACGGACGATATATTTGCAAGTCGCAAAATCCCGATTGCGGGAAGTGTCCGTTTACAGAGTGGTGCGCTTTTAAGGAGAAAAAATGTACGAAATAGTTTCAAAAAGAGAACTTGCTCCTTCCGTTCACGAATACGTTATAAACGCGCCGCAAGTTGCAAAGCATTGCAAAGCAGGGCAGTTTATCATTTTGCGTTCGGACGAACAAGGCGAACGAATACCGTTTACCATTTGCGATTACGACAGAGAAAAGGGAACGGTTTCCATTCTTGTCCAGACTGTCGGTTTTTCGACGGCAAAACTTGCCGAAAAAAACGAGGGTGACGTTTTGTCGTCTTTTGCAGGGCCGCTCGGCAATCCGACCGATTTATCGGAATATAAAAACGTATTGCTTGTAGGCGGCGGTATCGGTGTTGCCGTAATTTATCCACAAGCTAAGCAACTTAAAAATACCGGCAAAAAGGCGGACGCGATTATCGGTGCGAGAAACGAGAGCCTTATATTTTTCGACGACGAAATGCAAGAGGTTTGCGAAAATCTTTCGATTATGACCGATGACGGAAGTCGTGGCAAAAAAGGTTTTGTCACTGACGAAATAAAGCGTCTTTTTGAATCGGGAAAACACTATGACGTCATTTTTGCCGTCGGACCTATGCCGATGATGAAAGCCGTTACAGAGCTTGCGAAGTCATATGGCGTAAAGATTATCGTAAGTATGAATTCTATGATGGTGGACGGCACGGGTATGTGCGGTTGTTGCAGAGTTATGGTGGGCGGCGAGATAAAGTACGCTTGTATCGACGGACCTGAATTTGACGGCTCGCTCATAAATTTTGACGAAGCTATGGCTCGTTCAAGGTTTTATCACGAGCAAGAAACCGAACACTATTGCAACATAAGGGGCGAAAAAGTCAACGACCTTCGTCATGAAATGCCGCTTCAACCCGTCGAAGACAGAGTTAAAAACTTTGAAGAAGTTGCGCTCGGATTTGACGATAATACGGCAAAGCTCGAAGCGTTCAGATGCCTTAACTGTAAAAATCCGCTTTGCGTCAAGGGTTGTCCCGTCAACGTGCAAATTCCGAAATTCATCGAAGCGATCAGAAACGGCAACCCTATTTTGGGCGCAACTATAATAAAAGAAACGAACAATCTTCCTGCCATTTGCGGAAGGGTTTGTCCGCAAGAAAAGCAATGCGAGAGCAAATGCGTACGCCGCTTTAAGATGGGCGGCAGCGTTGCAATCGGCGCACTTGAAAGATATTGCGCCGACAAAATGCTTGAAAAGGAGATGCCGCAAAACAAACCGTCAAGCGACAAAAAAGTCGCTGTTATAGGAAGCGGACCGAGCGGACTAAGTTGTGCTGCCGACCTTGCAAGAGCGGGAGTTAAGGTGGTGTTGTTCGAGGCTTTGCACAAAGCAGGTGGAGTTTTAATTTACGGTATTCCGGAATTCAGATTGCCGAAAGCAATCGTCGAAAAAGAAATCGAGAACGTAAAGAAACTCGGTGTGGAAATAAGACTTAACGAAATTGTCGGAAAGACGGTGTTCATAGACGAGTTGTTATCCGACTATGACGCTGTGTTTATAGGTTCGGGCGCAGGACTTCCTGTTTTCCTTAACGTAGAAGGCGAAAATCTTTGCGGAGTTTATTCGGCAAACGAATTTTTGACAAGAATAAACCTTATGAAAGCGTACAAATCGGACAGCACCACGCCGCTTCAAAACGCGAAGAATCCTGTCGTTATCGGCGCAGGCAACGTCGGAATGGACGCCGCAAGAACGGCGCTCAGAATAAGCGGAAACGCAACTCTTGTCTATCGCCGTACCAAGGAAGAAATGCCTGCAAGAGCCGAAGAAATCGTACACGCGGAAGAAGAAGGCGTAAAATTCAGCCTCTTGACCGCTCCGATAAAGATTCTCGGCGACGATAAAGGTTACGTCAAAGGTCTGCTTTGTCAAAAAATGGCACTTGGAGAAAAAGACGCAAGCGGCAGAGCAAAACCTATTCCTGTCGAAGGCAGTGAGTTTGTCATCGATTGCGACCAAGTTATCGTCGCTCTCGGCACAAGACCTAACCCTATCATTAAAAACAGCTGCAAAGAACTCGAAACCACGTCAAAGGGCATAATCGTAACCGAAGAAACGACGGGCGCAACAAGCATAGACAGAGTTTTTGCAGGCGGTGACGCTCAAACGGGCGCGGCTACCGTTATCAATGCTATGGGCGCAGGAAAGCGCGCGGCAAAAGCTATTCTTGAAAAAATCGGGCTTAACGCATAAAACGTCGATTTAATAAATAAGCTAAATTTATAAAAATTCGGTTATGGCGTTATCGTTGTGGTAAACCGCCACAAGAGAATAACAAGCAATATGCGGCTCGGTTTAGCTGTTAAGCTCATTTAATGCGTCAGCTTTTCGAGGATTTGAAGTTTTGATTTACAGCATTGCTTTTTAGCCGACTTTTTACAAAGCGTTTGCGAGTTTAAGCGAAATACTATCGGCAAGATATGCGTCTTGCAAAGGAAAAAATATGTTTTTAGATTACGTAAAAATTTTCATAAAGGCAGGCGACGGCGGCAACGGAGCTGTCAGTTTTCACCGCGAAAAGTTTGTGCCTAACGGCGGACCGGACGGCGGCGACGGCGGCAACGGCGGCAGTATCGTTTTTGTTGCCGACAAAGAGTGCAACACGCTTGTCGATTTCAAATTCAAAAAGCACTTTTTTGCCGAAAACGGCGGTCAGGGCGCGCCTAAAAACTGCACGGGAAAAAGCGCTGACGACCTTGTGATTAAAGTCCCGCTCGGAACGGTCATAAAGGACGCTCAAAGCGGAAAAGTCGTTGCGGATTTGACTGCCGAAGGCGAAAGAATAACCGTTTTAAAGGGCGGTCAAGGCGGAAAGGGCAACAACCATTTTAAAAACAGCAATCGTCAGGCTCCGTCGTTTAGTCAACACGGCGAAAAGACCGAACAACGCCAAATCATTTTGGAACTTAAAACGATTGCGGACGTCGGACTTGTCGGTTTTCCTAACGTCGGCAAATCGACGCTTTTGTCCGTTCTTACTTCGGCGAAACCGAAAATAGCAAACTATCACTTCACGACGCTTGCCCCAAATCTCGGCGTAGTCAACGTTTTTGACGAAGATTTCGTAATTGCGGACATTCCGGGGCTTATCGAAGGCGCAAGCGAAGGCGCGGGACTCGGTCATCACTTTTTAAGACATATCGAACGAGTCAGACTTATCGTTCATCTTGTCGATATATCTGGCAGTGAAGACAGAAATCCGCTTGACGATTACAATCAAATTAACGCCGAACTTGAAAAGTATTCGGAAAAAGTAAAACAAATTCCGCAAATCGTGTGCGCGTCTAAGGGCGATATGTTAGACGACGATACAAAACTTAAAGAGTTCGAAAAAGCGATAGGTCAAAAGGTATATATGATTTCGTCGATTTTGGGCGAAGGTCTGACAGAGCTTTTAAATGCGATTTACGAAAAGCTCAAAACGTTGCCGAAAGTCGAAAAACTGGAAGTTGACGAAACTATCAGCTTTGACAACAGCTATGAACAAAACTTTGAAATTCATAGACTCGACGACGGTAGTTTTGTCGTTGAAGGCGGACTTGTAGATTTCTTCATTCAATCGATATCGCTTTCTTCGCCTGAATCGTTTGCGTTCTTCCAAAAGAACCTTAAAGACAGAGGCGTAATTTCCGCTCTTAAAAAGGCAGGAATGAAAGAAGGCGACACGGTTATCATAGGCGACATCGAATTTGAATGGGTTGATTAACCGATTTTGTCTTCGATAGAATGTGACTAAGCGAAAGAAAAGAACGATAAAAACAATACAAGAAGCGTTATGATTTTAAATCGATGCAAAAAACGTTTTGGTTTTTAACACTTTGACTAAGCTCGTAGGCAACGCCATAATGTATATAAAATTTCGGTTTAAATTTGACAGTTTAATGGTTTTGCTATTTATCTTTCCGACGTTTTTATCGTCAAAAACAATTTGAAAGCCTCGCTAAAATGCGACGGCTTTTTTCATTAAGTTTTGTTTATCTGTCTGTTTCTTTCAGACACTCGTCGATTGAAATTTGATTTCCTTTAAACGACTCGAATATTTTTTCTTTTTTGAAATTCCCTTTGCCGAGCGGAGAAAGACACAATATCGCCATAAGATAACTCATTGAGCCGCAAAAAATGTAATACCCCGTAAGCGGCGTAATAAAGGATAGTGAAATCAAAATCGTTCCGCTGAAAAGGTAAAAACGCATATTTTGTCTGTCAAGAAAAGTGGCAATAAGCCCCATAAGGCTGAAATGCATTTTGGCTTTTTTAAGATCGGGAAGAGCGTTTTCCTTTTTCAAAAACTTAAATACGCTTGAAATCGGCAAAACCGAAAGCGAAATTTTTTCGTCGTCGATAAGAGCATACGAACGGCGGTCGATTGCCTTTGTCGCAACGTAAACCTTGTTTATCTTCAAACTTTTGCTTACGTTTATAATGCCCAAAACGTCTTGCGGACTAAGCGGCGACAGTTTGTACATGAAAAATATTATTGCGTTTTCGCTTGCGACGTAGTTTTCGCCTCTTATCAAAGTAGGGTTTTTAAGGCAAGCGGACACAAGATTTATTGCAAGATGCGGCTTTTTTATGAACTCTTTAAGCAGTCTGTCGTATGAATAAGGGCGTTTGTTGTTCGTTATCGCATAGATTGTGACTATGACGGTAACGGCGCACACTCCTGCGACGAAAAGGGACGGCAACGGCTTTAAAAGATAGTTTTTAAAGACGACGAAAAGCAGCATATAGGTGATACAAAAAATGGCAACGAAATCGACTTTTTTACTCATAAAAATATTGTTGACTACAAAATAAAAATTAAACAACTAACTTGAAGAAACGAGCAAATTGTATTATAATCGAAATATGGAAGCATTGATATTCGGCGGCGCTTTCGATCCGCCACATTCTGAACACGTAAACATTTTGCTAAGCGCGGTCAAAGAACTTGATTTTAAAGGTAAAATTGTCATTGTTCCGACGTTTTTGCCTCCGCATAAATCGAAATCGACGATAGATTTCGATACGAGGGTTAAACTCATCGATAATGCGTTGAAAGGTTATGGGCTTGATTATGAAATCAGCGATATAGAGCGGCGTAGGGGCGATGAAAATTATGCAAGCGAAATTTTGTCGATTTTCAAAAAAGAATATGACAAAATTTATTATCTTATCGGCGGTGACAGCCTTATAAATCTTGAAAGCTGGCATATGCCGCAAAAAGTTATGGAAGTCGCAACGCTTGTTGTTTGCGGAAGACAAGGGTACTTGGGACTTGACGAAAAAATCGAATATTTCAAAAAACAGTACGGAGCGGATATAATCAAAATCGGTTATGAAGGAAAAGCCGTGTCAAGTACGCTTATACGCACTCGTCTTATGCTTCGTTTAAGCTCGCCTAACGTTCCGTACGACGTGGCGGCAACTTTTAATCAGCTCGACGAAATTTTGGAAAAACTCAAATCTATGCAAACCGACGATTTGTTTTATCATTCGAGGGCGGTGTCTTTCAGGGCGGTTGAACTTAACTCGATACACGGTTTAGACCTTGACCCTTATAAGTGTCTTATGGCAGGACTATTGCATGACAATGCAAAACAAAGGTTGTCGCTTGACGGATTTACCGTGCCGAGCGACGCTGTCGGAACGCCCGTTTTGCATCAGTTTTTAGGTGCGTTAAAGGCGGAGCGTGATTTCGATATTCAAGATAAAGAAATATTATCTTCAATAAATTATCATACTACGGGAAAGGCGAATATGACAACGCTTGAAAAGCTCATATATTCCGCCGATATGCTTAGCGAAGATAGAACGGACATCGAAAGGCTTTTGCAAGTTATGCGAAACGATTTTGAAATCGGATTTAAAGCCTGCTTATCGTCAAGTTATTTTTACGTTTTATCGAAGAAGAAAGGAATGTATCATTTAACGCAAGAAGCGTTTGACTACTACATAAGGAGAGATTTATGACAATACAAGAAATGAAAGACAAAATTTGCGAGCTGCTTCTTGACAAGCACGGTCTTGACGTAGTCGCAATTAAAGTTGACGACAAAACCACGGTTTGCGATTATTTTATCATCGCAACGGGCAGAAGTTCTTCGCAAGTAAGAGCGCTTGCCGAAAACGTAGTGGAGAAAATGGATAAAGATTATGACGTCAAACCCATTCACACGGACGGCGTTCGCGACGGCAAATGGGCGGTTATCGATTTTGGCGCGATTATGGTTCACGTTTTTTACGACCAAGTTCGTATGTTCTATAACCTTGAAAAACTTTGGGCATCGGACGACGGCGGCAACGTTGAAATTTTTAAAGACGAAGTAAAAAAATAACTCGTTTTATAATCGGGCTTTAATTTTATAAACAGACAATAAATTATTATATACAGGCTATAAATTAGCGTGCGATTAGCTAAAATGCAAGCAATTAAACTATCGCTTAAGAATAATACTTCCGATAAAAGCAAATAATTTTGTCGGAGGTGTTTATGCAAATTTTTTTAGCAAACGACTTGAACTTTACAAACGAAAAAATTTTACAGTCGGCGTACGTTACGGAAAAAGATAGGGCTATTGTGGCAATTATCACAGAGCCGATTTTTACTAAGTCAGAGCGTGACGCTCTTAAAAAACAGACGGCAAGCAAGGCAAAAAAGCAACTCGGCGTCGAAGATGTCGAAATTACTTTTTCGGCAAGAGCTTACGCTATGATAGAGCTTGGGAAAAGTTACGACGAAGTTTTGACGGTTTTAAATTAGTAGAAATCCGGTTTTCTTTGTTTTGCCGTTTGGTTCGTTTACCGTTCATCGTTAGCGCAAGCAAGTCTAAGGGGGAAGAATGACGATATTAGACCTTATTGAAAAGAAAAAAAACAAAATTCCGCTTACAAAGGAAGAAATCGAGTTTTTTGTGAACGGCGTTGTGTCGGGTGAGATAAAAGACTATCAAACTTCCGCATTTTTGATGGCGGTCGTTTTAAATTCGATGACAAAAGAAGAAACCTTTTATTTGACCGACGCTATGAAAAACAGCGGCGACGTTTTTGATTTTTCCGAAATAAAGGGGACTACCGTCGATAAACATTCGACGGGCGGCGTTGGCGATTCGACAACTTTTGTTACGATGCCGATTTTGGCGGCGCTCGGATTTAAAGTCGCAAAAATGAGCGGACGAGGACTTGGTTTTACGGGCGGCACGCTTGACAAACTCGAATCGTTTGACGGACTTAACGTCTTTTTGGAAAAAGACGAATTTATAAAACAGGTAAACGACATTTCGATTGCCGTTTGCGGACAAACGGGGAATATTTGCCCTGCGGACAAGATTTTGTATGCTCTTCGCGACGTTACGGGAACCGTCGATTCCATTCCGCTTATTGCTTCGAGCATAATGAGCAAAAAACTTGCGGTTGCCGCCGATATATTGGTACTTGACGTAAAAACCGGTGACGGCTCGTTGCTGGGTGACCTTGAAAGGACAAAGGAACTTGCGTCGCTTATGGTAGAAATGGGCAAAATGGCAGGCAAAAGAGTGTCGGCTGTCATAACGAGTATGAACGAGCCACTCGATAATTACATAGGAAACAATCTTGAAGTTTTGGGCGCGACGGAAGTTTTGAGCGGAGCGGAAAACGAGCTTAAAACGGTTGCAAAAGCTCTTGCCGTCGAAGTATTGATGCAAAGCGGAATGAGTGAAGATAAGGCGAGCAGTGAAGTCGAAAGAGTTATAAAAGACGGTTCTGCGCTTGAAATATTCAAAACAATGCTTGTTCGCCAAGGCGCAAAAAATCTCGCAATCAAAAAACCTAAAATTTGCGGATACGAAATAAAGGCGCAAGAGGACGGATACCTTCAAAAGGTTCGTACAAAGGAACTCGGCAAATTTGTTATGTCGCTCGGTGGCGGTCGAATGAAAAAGGACGACACGATTGACCACACGGTGGGACTTAAAGTTTTAAAGCGAGTCGGCGACAGCGTTGCAAAAGGCGAAACGATTGCGCTTTTGTATGCAAACGACGAAGCGGCAATAAATCGTCAAGGCGAAGTTTTGTCGGCGTTTATTGTCGGCGAAAAAAAGGCGGAAAAAACAAAACTTATCGTAGATAAAGTGAGGTAAATATGAACGTAGCAAAATTTGTGGACCATACGAATCTTAAACCCGAAGCAACGCAAAACGACATAAAAAAATTGTGTAAGGAAGCAATCGAAAACGGCTTTTATTCCGTTTGCGTCAATCCCGTAAACGTTGCGCTTTGCAAACGCGAACTTAAAGATACCGACGTCAAAGTTGCGGCAGTAGTCGGCTTTCCGCTCGGACAAAACGTACCTGCAATAAAAGCCGCAGAAGCAACGGTGTGCGTCAGCGACGGAGCGGACGAAGTCGATATGGTGCTTAATATCGGAGCATTAAAAGAAGGTCGCAATAACGTCGTGCTTGAAGACATAAAAGGCGTAGTAGCTTGCGGCGTGCCTGTTAAAGTTATATTTGAAACTTGCAAACTGACCGACGAAGAAATAGTCAAGGCAACGGAAATCTCAATCGAAGCAGGGGCGGCGTTTATAAAGACAAGCACCGGCTTTTTGGGCGAAGGCGCAAACGAGAGAGTGGTTGCCTTAATGGTGAAAACGGCAAACGGAAGAATTAAGGTCAAAGCAAGCGGCGGAATAAGGGATATAGCTACCGCCGAAAAATATATCGAACTCGGAGCAGAGCGAATCGGCGCGTCCGCCCTTGCCAAAAAATAAACGCAAATCTTGTTAAAGAATAACACGAAGCCGATTACATTTTTAATTTCGGCAAGCACTTATCTAAAACTGTGGCGTTTTGCTTGCAAGATTAGTGCTTGCAAAAAAAGAAAAACAGAAAAAAAGAAAAACAGATTGTTGGCAATTTTTTTTTGTGGGGAGTAATGATGAAAAAAAAGTTGATTTTAATTTTAATGATTATTGCGGCAATATGTTGCTTTACGGCTTGCAACGGAGATAATATTGTCGGCCCCGGATCGGAAAAAGTTGTGCTTTTTGGGCATAAAGCCGGTGACGAAAACGGTTATTTTATGCCGATAGACGGAGTGACGACAGGCAGCTTTGTAGGATATGACGGAAAAACGGTCAATGCCGACGAAGACAGCGTTTTCTTTATTATGAGCATTAAAGGCAAAGGCGATATGACGACGTTCGGCGCGGAGGCAAAGGTTGCCGGGGTTTCGTCATCTAAGGCCGTTGGTTTCGACGTAGCGAAATCTACTGCAATAAACGGCTATAACGTGCTCGAAAAAGAATTTGAAGATGAAACTTTATATAAATTGGTTTTTAACATAAGCAAAGCTGACGAAGACGAATACTACAAAAATCCATTTGGCATTGGGCCGTTAAAGGAGAAATACTGTATACACGTTTCAAACGTGTATGGCAAATGTAAGTATCAAGAGCATTATCATTATGTGCCGCCTGCAGAAACAAGCGATAACGACGCCGATGAGAGCGCATAAGCTGCTATAAGCTAACTAACATTCAGGCATTGCTATATTTGCTGACGAGAATAATGATTTTTAAATAAAGACTTTTTAAACAAAAAATTTATCGAACAATGCTGTATTAGATAAATACTTTACCTAAAAAGATTGTATCGAATGTAATCATTATGCTGATTAACTTTTATATTGATTTATAATTATTTAAAGACGCGCTCTATAAATGGGCGCGTTTAAAATTTGTGGGCAATTGAGACGGTTTAAGCGAACAAATATTTCGCAACAAATCTTCAAAAAACAGAAGCCCAAAAACAAACGTCAAGTCGCAACCTAATTTTGTTGACAATGTTAATATACGGTGATATGCTTATATTGCTTCGGGGCGAGGTGAAAATCCTCACCGACGGTTAAAGTCCGTGAGCCGCATTTGCGGTTGATTGGGTGAAATTCCCAAACCGACAGTATAGTCTGGATGGAAGAAGTTACGTCCCAAGGGGACTTTTTTTTGTCCATTGGAGAGGTTATGAAGAAAATATCAACAGCGTATATCGCAAAAATTGCGTTGCTTACAGCAATTTCGTTTATTTTGTATGCGTTTTGCAAATTCAATTTGCCGTTTATGTTTCCGTCGTTTTTGGAAATACAAATATCAGATTTACCTGCTATAATAGGCGGATTTGCTTTCGGACCGATAAGCGGATGCATAATTATCGTGCTTAAATGTTGCCTTAAAATGGCCATGACGACGACTGCATGCGTGGGCGAAATTATGGATATTTTGGTGGGAATTGCATTTGTCCTTCCTGCGTCTATAATTTACAAGCTAAAGAAAGACAAAAAGCACGCCGTAATCGGACTTGCCGTCGGAGTTGCCGTGGCGACCGCCGTCTCGATTGTTTGCAACTATTTGATTGCTATTCCGTTTTACGTTACCGCATTTTTCGGCGGCAAGTGGGAACCGCTTTTGGGCATTTGCAAAGCTCTTTATCCGACAATCACAAAGGACAATTTTTACGCAATATACTTGTTCGGCGGCGTTTTGCCTTTCAACGTGCTGAGATTGCTCATTGTTTCGGTGTTGACTTTCTTGCTTTACAAAAAGTTGTCGGTAATTTTGAAAAAAGAATTTTCTCCCATTCCGCATTTGTTTGACGCGTCGCTTGAAAGTCAGACTATAGAAATTAAAGATTTAAAACAAACGGAAAAGCTCGCCAGACAAATAGCGAAGATTTTGACCGACGGCGACGTTATTTTGCTTGATGGCGAACTCGGCGCAGGAAAAACGACTTTTACGCAATCGCTTTGCAAAGCGCTCGGAGTGAAGGAAGTCGTTACAAGTCCGACGTTTACCATTTTAAACCAATACAGCGGAAAAAAGTTTAACGTCAACCATCTCGATATGTACCGCATAGAAAATGCCGATGAACTTTATGAAACGGGCATTGCCGACGAAATTGCGAAAGGCGGAATTACCGTTGTTGAGTGGAACAAATATGACGAACTTAAAGATAAGGCGATAAAGATTGGTATTTCAGTTATAGACGGCGTCAGAGAATTTACAATAAAACTGCCGCAAAACAAAATCAAAATTAAAAAGCAAAAAGCGACAGAACAGGGTGAAAAATGAATATACTTGCTTGTGACTCGACTCGCGACGAGCTTTTGGTCGTTTTGGCGGTCGATGACAAAATTTATCACAAAAGCGTGAGCGGAAAAAAAGGACATTCTCCGCTTATTATGGAGCTTGTCGACAATCTCTTTAAAGAAGCTGATTTAAAGCCGAAAGATATCGACGTCTATTCGGTTTGCGTAGGCCCCGGTTCGTTTACGGGCATAAGAATAGGCATTGCCACGTTCAATGCTTTGGCGTATGCGACAGGCGCAAAGCGTGTTGAAGTAAATTCATTCGAATTGTTGTCATACGGAATCGATGACGGCGTGTTTTCTATAGACGCAGGAAACGGGAATTTGTATATCGCAAAGAAGAAAGACGGAAAAATCGAAATGAGCTTTCTTGAAAAAGGCGAAACAGCCGATTGCGAGTTTTTGAGCCGTGAAGTCGATTATTCGACGGCATTTAAAAATATCGTCACAGAAAAATGCGAAAACAACGATTATGTAGACGGCTTTAAACCGTTGTATTTAAGAAAGTCACAAGCGGAGCGAAACCTTGACTAATTCGGATTTTGAAAAACCGTTTTTTACGCCGCTTGGCGAAGAAAACGTATATGAAGTGGCGCGCATCGAAAGCGAGAGTATAGATTGTCCGTGGTCGCTCGATTTGTTAAAAAAGGAAATCGGCGTTGACGATTTTATCGTGCTTCAAATCGGCGACAAGGTTGTAGGATATGGCAGTTATTACGTTACAGCAAACGAAGCGAATTTAAACAACGTTGCAATCGACAAGCCTTATCGCCGAAAGGGATATGCAAATCTTATAATGCAAAAACTTATCGACAAAGCAAAGGCGGCAAATCTAAATGCTATGACGCTTGAAGTTTCTCACCTTAACGCCGTTGCCATAAGTCTTTATGAAAAGTTCGGATTTAAAACCGAAGGACGACGCAAGAATTATTACCCCGACAACAGCGACGCTCTCATAATGTGGCTTAGATTTTAGCAAATGGGGCACAAATCCGTTTAGCTAATCTGCTATTATATTCAACTCGGCTTTGACGGCTTACGATTCAGTTGAAATTTATTTTAATTTTACGTTTTTTTAATCTGTTTATTTAGTTTACGATTTGGCTTTAAATCCGTTTTTTTTGCTTTTGACTTGATACGAATCTATTTATTTGCCTGCGCTTTTTAATCTGTTTATCGTTGTTTGAAAATATAAAATTTATAAGTACAAAAACCAATAACAATTTGCCCTTTTGATTCATACATTGTACGGATCGGAGGGCTTTATTATTTTAAATTTTTTGCGATACGGAAACGGAAAGGACGTGGTTTTTTTGCACGGCTGGGGCGGAAGCATACAAAGTTTTGACTTTGTTGCGAAGAAATTGAAAGGAGTTCGAGTGACTCTTCTCGATTTAAGCGGTTTCGGAAACAGTCCCGAACCTAAGTCGGCAATAGGCGTACCCGAATATGCCGACGAGGTCGTAAAGACGTTAAACAAACTGAAAATAGTAGACGCGATATTTGTCGGACATTCGTTCGGCGGAAGAGTGGCTATCGAAATTGCCGCAAAAAAACCGTATATTGTGAATAGGCTCGTCTTGATTGACAGCGCAGGACTTAAACCGCGTAGAAAGCCGTCGTATTATTTCAAAGTCGTCTGTAAAAAAATACTTAAAAAATTCAAAAAAACCGGACTAAACGGCTCTATGGATTACGCCGTGCTTAGTCCTGTTATGAAAAGGTGTTTTATAAAGATTGTAAATTACGACCAAACGCCGTTGCTAAAATCGAT
>JAQYCY010000042.1:0-29701 GCA_028724485.1 Bacillota bacterium
GCCGAAGCTAAATCTTATCGTGCCGTGAGCAAGTCCCACAGGCGTGCCTATCTCAAGAAGCGTTCTCGACGGTTCAAGACTTCCCGACGAACAAGCCGAGCCACTCGATGCGCAAATGCCTTTAAGGTCAAGCGAAAACAAAATCGACTCGCCTTCGATATATCTGAACGAAAACGACGCATTGTTTGGCAATCTATCGTGGCGTGGTCCGTTAAATTTAATATCGTCGATTTTTTCTTAAACTTGCTTTACAAATCTATACCGAAGCGCCGATATATATTTTGCGTTTTCGTCGATTTCGGCAGTAGCCTTTTTAAACGCTTTTCCCATTCCGACAACGTTAGGAACGTTTGTTGTTCCGCCACGTTTGGAACGCTCTTGTTCGCCGCCCGTAATAAGCCTTTCCATTTTCTGACCCGAACGGATATAAAGACAGCCTATGCCCTTTGGGCCGTAAAACTTGTGTCCCGAAACAGACATAAGATCAACGCCCAAATCTTTAACGTCGATATGAAGCGCGCCTGCAGCCTGAACGGCGTCGGTGTGGAACACTACGTCCTTTTCGTGAGCGATTTTCGCAAGTTCTTTAATCGGTTGTATTGCACCCATTTCGTTGTTTGCAAACATAATCGACACAAGAATAGTCTTGTCTGTTATGGCGTTTCTCAAATCGTCCGGCGATACGAAACCTTCCGGCGAAACGTCAAGATAAGTCACTTCAAAACCGAGCGATTCAAGTTGCTTGCAAGAAGCATAAATTGCCGAATGTTCTATTTTTGAAGTTATTATATGATTGCCTTTTTCTTTAAACGCAAGAGCCGCACCTTTAATTGCCCAGTTGTCCGCTTCTGTTCCGCCCGAAGTAAAATAAACTTCCGACGGTTTAGCGTTTATACACTCGGCAACTTCTTCCCTTGCCGCAACGACAGCCGAAGCCGCCTTTTGTCCATAGGTATGTTGCGAGTTCGCATTGCCGAACGTATCGGAAAAATACGGCAACATTTCGTTTAAAACTTCTTTGTCAAGCGGCGTAGTTGCCGCGTGGTCCAAATAAATCATATATCCTCTATTTTCTAATTTGTCCGTTTCCTTCGATTGTATACTTGACCGAAGTAAGCTCTTTTAAAGCGATCGGTCCTCTTGCGTGAAGTTTCTGAGTAGAGATGCCCATTTCTGCGCCAAGTCCAAACTCGAAACCGTCTGTAAAACGGGTAGAAGCATTGACGTAAACGCAAGCGGCGTCAACGTTCTTTTTGAAATACTCTTGCGAGAATTTATCCTCGCTTATTATTGCTTCCGAATGTTTGGTGCTGTACTTATTTATCATATCGACAGCTTCTTCAACGCCGTCCACCACAGCAAACGACATTTTATACGCCAAAAACTCTGTTGCGTAATCTTCATCGGTCATAAGTCCGATTTCGGGCAATATAGCTTTTGCTTCGCTATCGCCGATAATCTCAACGTTTTTCTCTTGCAACTTTTTATAGCAGAGCGGCAAAAATTCCTTTGCGATTGCTCTGTCGCAAATAAGATGTTCTGCGGCGTTGCAAACGGAAGGACGTTGCGTCTTAGCGTTGAATACGATATTTAAAGCCATATCGAAGTCGGCTGTCTTTTCGACGTAAATATGGCAGTTTCCGCCTGCCGACGCTATAACGGGCATAGTGGCGTTGTCTAAAACGAAATGTTTAAGACCTTCGCCGCCTCTCGGAATAACCACGTCGACATATTTGTCTTGAAGCAAAAGTTCTCTTGAAGACTCTCTCGACGTATCGTCGATAAATCCCACAGCGTCACTGTCAAAACCCGCTTCTTTAATTGCGTCGCGCATAACTTCGTACAAAGCCCTGTTTGAATTTATCGCTCCCTTAGAACCGCGAAGCACAACGCTGTTGCCCGATTTAAGGCATAAAGCGGCGGCGTCGATTGTGACGTTAGGTCTTGCTTCGTAAATGATTCCCACAACGCCGAGCGGCGCTCTGACCTTCGTGAAATTAAGTCCTATGGCGTTAGTCCATTTTTCAACGACTTCGCCAACAGGGTCAGGCAAACTTACGACTTGTTTAACACCTTCTATCATTGTGTCGATTCTTGCGTCGGTAAGCGTCAAGCGGTCGATAAAAACAGCGTCTTTATCGATTTTTGCCTGCTCGATGTCGATTGCGTTTTGCGCCTTGATTTTTTCACGACAAACCGACAAAGCGTTTGCAATGGCGTTAAGCATTGCGTTTTTTTGCTCTGCCTTATATGAAGCTAAATTATATGACGCCTTTTTGGCTTTTTGACAAATTTCTTCTACTTTCATTTTATTCTTCTTCGTCGTCGCCGATAGTGATTATCGCGTTGTGATAAACGTTTTGAACGTCGTCGTTCTCTTCGAGTTTTTCGATCATTTTCAAAATCGTTTCTTGTTGTTTCTCGTCAAGTTCGCTGTCGGTATCCGCAATCATATCGCGCTCGGCAGACAAAACTTTTACGCCGTTTTTTTCAAGCGCTTCTTTAACGCTGAAAAGGTCTGACGGAGCTGTATAAATTTCATATACGTCGCTGTCATCCGTCAAAATATCTTCCGCTCCGCAATCGAGAGCCAAAAGCATAAGGTCGTCTTCGCCTATGCTGTCTTTTCCGACAACGATAACGCCCTTCTTTTTAAACATATACGAAACGCAACCTGTTGCGCCCATACTTCCGCCAAACTTATCGAAAATATGTCTGACGTCACCTGCCGTACGGTTTTTGTTGTCCGTCAAAGCCTCGACGATAAACGCCGTGCCGCCGACTCCGTAGCCTTCGTAAGTCATTTCTTCGTAGTTGACGTTTTCGCCTTCGCCCGAAGCTTTCTTTATACTACGCATAATGTTATCGTTAGGCATATTGTTCGATTTAGCCTTATCGATAACGTCGCGGAGCTTGCTGTTCGAGTTAGGGTCCGGACCGCCTGCCTTAACGGCTACGGCGATTTCACGACCGATTTTTGTAAATATGCTAGCTCTTTGAGCATCGCTTTTTCCTTTTTTTTGAGCTATGTTGTGCCATTTGCTATGTCCTGACATAAAACTCTCCTTTATCTGAATAAAAATTTTTATTGTTTATATATAGTATAATACATTGCAACGCTTGTGGCAACTGCAACGTTCAAAGATTCCATACAATTTTTCATCGGAATGGAAATTTTACCCTTAACTAATTTTAAAATTTCATCCGACAGACCGTGCGCTTCGTTTCCGCCGACAAGCGTAACGTTGCCGCCGAATTTCAAGCCAAAAAGATTATCACCGTCCATATCGAGCGCATAACTTTCCGTTTTCGTCAAAAGCTGCCTTACTTGCTCAAAATCTATTTCATATATATCGGTTTTAAACAATGCGCTCATCGACGCCCTTACAACCTTAGGCGAAAATACGTCTGCGGTTTTATAAAGATAAACGTCAAAGCCTACTGCCGCCGCCGTTCTTATTATCGTTCCGATATTCCCGGGGTCCGATACTCTGTCAAGCAAAATCGCGTTTTTGTTCGGCAATTTAAATTCCGTTTTCCGCTTTTTGACAACCGCAATAATTCCGCTCGGCGAAACGGTGTCCGCCGCAAATCTTATCGTTTTTTCGCTGCAAACGAAATACTTTCTGCCTTTTAGCAAATAATCGTACTCGTCCGCTTTATCTTCCGACACAAGTAAAAACTCCACCATATAATCGTTAGGTAAATCTTTTATAAGTCTTTCGCCTTCGAGCATAAAAAGTCCGAGTTCGTCTCTTGACTTTTTGTCTGAAAGGCTTTTGACCAATTTCACATATTGATTTGAATTTGAAGTTATTACGTCCATTTATCGATTTAATTTACTAATTAAAATGCCGTAGCAAAAGCTACGGCATAATATACTATTTTGCAATAGCTTTCTTTGCTTGGTCACAAAGAGCGGCAAAAGCCTTTTCGTCCGTGACTGCAATTTCAGCCAAAACCTTTCTGTTAAGATTTACGTTTGCAAGTTTCAAACCGTACATAAGTTTTGAATAGCTAAGACCGTTGATTCTTGCGCCGGCGTTGATTCTCGTAATCCAAAGTGAACGGAAATCACGCTTTCTTTGCTTTCTGCCAACATAAGCATAATAGCCCGATTTCATTACTTGTTGCTTAGCCATACGGTAAAGCGTATGTTTTGCAGCATAGTAACCTTTTGCTTGTTTCATTATCTTTCTGCGCTTCTTTTGCGCGTTGACTGCTCTTTTAATTCTCATATTCTACCTCCGGATTATTGATAAGGCAAAAGTTTTTTCATTTCTCTTGTCTTGGTCTCATCGACGTATCCGCCTGCTCTGAGTCCTCTCTTTCTCTTAGGTGACTTTTTAGTCAAAATGTGGCTCTTGCCCGATTTGCCTGTTTTGTAAAGTCCGTTTGCTGTTGCTTTAAAACGCTTTTTAGCGCCGCTGTGTGTTTTTTGCTTTGGCATAAATGGCCTCCTGTTATTTTTTTGCATTAGGGGCAAAAATAACAAAAATGTTTCTGCCCTCTTGAATTGGTTGTTTTTCGACGGTTGCCTCGTCCCCTACCAATGCGATGAAGTCTTTCATAACCCCCATAGCGATTTCAGGGTGAGCTTGTTGACGGCCCTTGAGCCTTATAGAAGCCTTAACCTTATTGCCGTCCTTTACAAATTTGACTGCTTGCGCGGCAAGTCTTTTAAGGTCGCCGACGTCGATAGTTGCCGACAACCAAACTTCTTTAAGTTCGACCGTGTGTTGATTTTTTCTTGCTTCCTTTTCTTTTTTCTGTTGCTCGTAACGATACTTTCCGTAATCGAGAACTTTGCAAACAGGGGGATCTACGTTCGGTGAAATTTTTACCAAATCGAGACCTGCCTCATCGGCGATTTTTTGAGCGTCCCTTGCCGACATAACGCCGAGCTGTGAACCGTCCGCTCCGATTAACCTAACTTCTTTGTCACGAATGAAGTTGTTGATTTGTAACTCTTTTATAGTTGTTTCCTCCACATAAAAAAATCGGACAGCAAAAAGCTCTCCGATACTTAAAAACAACTTTTTAAGAACCAAAAACAACGAAATGCGTTTGGTGAGAAACTTTCTACTTGCTCATATATAATACTAAATCGCAATTTTTATGTCAAGCATTTTGACGCCTATCTGAAAAATAATAAAATTATTTTTGATTTAAAAAGCCTACGTTTTTAATTAAACTGTTCTAAGCTCAATCAAAGCCGTCTTTTTCTTTTTAAAACTTTTTAGCTCAAAACAAAACTTCGTTTTCTTTTAAACTTTTACTCCTTAAAAAAGATAGTAGTTGTTTTTTAAAAATCGTTTTACGTTTTATTAAAACTCTCGTTTCGTTTAAAACTTTTTTAAAGTCGTTTTTTTTTAAGTTATTTTTGTTTTTTTTTTTTGTTTTGAATAACCCAAAAGCCATTAAAAGTAGAAGCGTGCGGAACGTAAAGAATTTCCGAATCGGCATTCAATTTTTTGAACTTTCCGCGATTGAAATAGAAAAACTCGTTTTTCGCTTCGCCGACAACCTGCTTTTTAAAAATTTCAAGCGCCGGATCAAAAGTCGATTGTTTTATGCCCTTATCGGTAGCTCTTCCCCAGCCGCAAAACACGTCTGCGTCGGGATTATCCTTTATGGTGTGTTCCATTATAAGGAAGTTTTTGCACATTTCCGCCATATTGAGATAGTCGCCGCCGCCGTTTCCGTAAATGACGTTTAGGTCTTTGGTGTTAGGCGTCATATAAGGAAACAAATTGCAAAATATGACTTTTGAATATTTTTGCGCGTTTGCTCTGCCCTCAACGTTTACCCCGTTATACAAAACCCTTAAAACGTTGTTTGTGGTGCGGTCAACGTCTTCTATCCGTTCAAACTCCGCATTGCAAAAGACGTGCGCTCTTGCCGTACTCGACGGATTTAAAAGTAAAACGATTGCCGTTTTTTCGGACGCAAAATATTGATTTAAGGAAATTTGTAAAGTATATCTCGAATTTTTAGCCGAATCGCTCAAACATTCACAACCGCAAAAGTCCACCTTGTAATCGGAATTGTCTTTAAATGAAAAATAAGCCATTTTTTCTTCCCTTTATCGTTGTATTGATATTTTACAAAATCGAGCGGAATAAGTCAACCGAACTAAACTCTTTGCAGAGAAATACGGTTTAAACAAACTTTACGCCAAACGACAACAGCCCGACCGATGACAGACCAATAAGCGCGCCGCCGATTGCAATGCCCAAAGCTATTGCAAGAGAAAAGTTTATTGCGGCTTCCTTTGTGAGCAAACGCGCCAACTCTCGCCTTGTCATTCCTATGTTGAAATACTGCTTAAATTCCGACTTTCTGCTGAAATAATGTTCTAAGTAGCTGTTTATAAATCCGACAAATCCAAACACGCAAGCAAAAACAACAAGCATGTTTATGAGGTTTACAAATTTTCCGAGTAATTTCGCCGATCCCGCAACGACGTCTGACGTTCGCATCATAATAGTTGAATTTGTGCCGAAAATTTTGCTTAGTTCGCTTTCCAAATCGCCCACCGAACCTTTTGCCGTAAAAACCATAAATTCCAGCTTCGAGCCTATATACTCGTTATCTACAAAACCGACGTACATTGCGCTGTCAAACGTTCCCGCAATTTTAAACTCTTTCGGCTTTGAATCGACCGTAAGATAAATGCTGTCGCCGATTTTTTTGTCAAATGATTTCATCACGGCGTCAGTAATGTAAATTTCCTTACCCTTAGGAACTTTAGTAATTCCGCTTGCAAAATCCGCAACTTCTTTTGCAGGTTTGTTTGCGGACAAAATCATAATACTGAGTCCGTTAGGCAACGTTACGCCGTCCTTTTTGTTTGCGAAATAATAGCTTTTTGCTTCCTTAACGTCGTCCGCCTTATCGTAAAAAACTTGCGATACGTTTGCCACGATAACGTCGCCCTGCATAAAATTCATCATTTTGGTTTTTTGCGTATTTGCAAACACAAGCGAATAAATGATAACCGTTACAAGCACGGACAAAATGCACAATATTCGTTGACTGTTGTTTATGCTAAGGTTTTCCCTAACCGTTTTAAATGCAATAATCGTAGTGCCGTTTGCCCTTGTTTTCTTCATCAAAAACTCCGACAAAAGCGAAAATCCTTTGACGGCGTAAGGCAGTCCGAAAGAAACTATCAAAACGATAAATACAAAAATAAATATAAACGGAACAAACCTTGCCTTAACGGGAATTACAAACATAATAATCAGCATAACTATCGTAATTGCAATCAAAAGCAAAACCCATTTCAGCGGCATTATACGCTGTTTTTTCGTGCCGCCCGTCAGCATTTCGTCAAGACTTAATTTTGAATTTCTTACAAACATAATAATTTGACTTATCAGAGCAACGAAAACCGCAAACGCCACGCCGATTAAAATCGATTGCCAAGATATGGCAAAGTTTATTTCCTTAATACCGAGCGACTTTGAAAATACCGTTGTCGGAAGGAGGGACAAAGCTATGCCGACAAATCCGCCTATAACGGCGTAAAACAGCATTTCGGCAAGTTGCATAAGCCGTAAATCTTTTTTCGTTGCGCCTACGCTCATAAACAATGCGGACGAGTGACTTCTCTCCCCCATTATAACGGTAAGCGAAGAATATATAATGGTTACGCCTATGCACGCAAACACAAGCGACATAAAATACAGAACAATCGAAACGATAAATATAAGCGAATCTATATACTCGGTTGAATTTGCAAGTTCTACGGCGTTGTCGGGATATTCCGCTTTTAGGACCTCAATCATATTACCGATATCATTTTTATTATAACAATCGACGTAAATGACGTTGCAAAGTTTTTCGTTTTCGTCAAGTCCTATGCCAAAAGTCGAAATAAGTTTAATCATAACGCTTTTAAAGCTGACTAAAACTTGCGTTCCTGCCATAAGCCCCACGCTATCCATAATGCCGACAACCGAATATTCGATACTCTCCTCTCCCATTTGAAGATTAACGGTGTCGTACAATTTCAACTTATGTTTGTCCGCAAAACTTTTCGACACAACCGCGCTTTTATTTATATTAGCCGTCGTAAGCTCTCCGAATTCAATTTTGTTAAAACTGTAAATCGAATTGAGCGACGCAAAATCAACCGCCTTAACGTTGATAACGCTATTTTGTTTTGCCGATATCTTTTCGTTTTTATTGCGATAAATCAAATTCATCGAAAACATTCCGACAACAGCACCTTTGTCTCCTACGGCGGTTTTCGCTTTTTCAAGGCGCATATATCTTATCATCGAATCGCTGTCGACCTTAACCGCAATATCCGCTTTTCCGCAAGCGGCAACGTTTTCCATTCTGTTATATTTATCAAACTCATTTCTAACGATATATGTCGAAACGAAAATGGCAACCGAAACGGCAATACAAAATATCACCAAAATCGGTTGCAGCGGTTTTCTTTTTATAGAGTTAAAAATATGTTTGAAAAAAAGTTTCATATATCGTACGTCGCTATTTGCTTTGGCATATCTTCGTTTTGAACTCTGCCGTCAATCATTTTTACAATTCTCGTTCCCCTTACGGCGGTTTCCATACTGTGCGTAACCTGCACGACGGTAATTTTGTATTCCTTGTTCAAGGCAACAAGCAATTCCATAATATCCTCCCTTGCCCTGCTATCGAGATTACCCGTCGGTTCGTCGAGCATAAGCACCTTAGGTTTATACAATATCGAACGAGCAATAGCCACTCTTTGTTGTTCGCCGCCGGATATTTTGTCGGGATATTTATTAAGCAAATCGGAAATACGCATTTTATCGGTTATTTCAAGCATATTTGCCTTAGACGCCTTTAAGTTGTCTTTTCTCAAATAAATCGGCAAAAGTATATTTTCTTCAACGGTAAGCGTGGGTATCAGATTGAAAAACTGATATACAAATCCAAGTTCAGTCCTACGCATAATCGCAAGCTCTTTTTGATTTAAGGTAGCCAAGTCCTTACCGCAAAGGATAACTTTTCCGCTATCAAACTTTGTTGCTCCGCTAAGCACGGAAAGCAGAGTGCTTTTTCCGCTTCCCGACTCACCCATAATGGAAACAAATTCACCGCTTTCGATTTTAAGCGACAAATTGTCAAGCACAAGGTTGTCCCCGTATTTTTTTGTTACGTTTTCGGCAATAATCATACGTACCTCAAAAAGCACCTTGCAACGTTCGGCGCATATCTATAAATAATTCCTTTTACTATTTCGGTGAGTTTGAACGAATCCACACCTGTTTTTGCCGCATTCCACAAATCGTCAAACCCGTATTTTTTAAAGCTGACGCCCTGCGGAACGGTTGAGGTGTCGAGTCGCTTGTTAAAAGATTTTTCGGCGGTTCGCAAAATATCCAAAGCGTAAATTTCTACTTGATCTTTTGCCCCGTTCGACAAACCGTTTAATATTCTACAAATGGCAAGTCCGTTATCCCTTTTGTATGCCTTGTACTGCTCGTATGTGATTTCCTTGTCGGTGTAATAATATTTATCACCCTTTTGATAAGTCAAAATGCAATAAAGCAGTTGTTTTAAATCTTCGTCGCTTATGTTCTTTATCAAATTGTAACTTTCGTCGGATATAAAATTCACAAGTTTTCCGAAGTTCAAATTTGCGAAGCTCTTTACGATAACGTCAAACAATTTTATATCGACCGCCCTTAAATCGTTTGCGTCGATAAGCGAAGTGTCGCCGTTTTTGTTTATAATCATATCGAGATACAAGTCAACAATTTTATATACCGCATTCCACGCCGAGTCCGGCATTTTTGTCGACAAAATCATATCGACGTTGTTTTTAATAAACGCAACTATATTAGATTCGATAGTGTCGGCGTTTACTACAAAACCGCTTTGTATTATTTCCTTTACTATTGCAATGCCTTCTTCGACGCTTTCCCACTCTATCGACATAACGCCGGCTGTTGCAAGCGTAAGATACACTCGTCCTACAACGATAAGTTGAGTAGGTCCTAATTCCGCCATTGCGTAAAGACAGCCGTCGGCATAATTGTAATAATCTTTATATAGTTTTTTGTATTTATTGAGATTTTGTTCTTTTTGCGTTTCGGAGAATTTATCGGAGTACCAACTAAAACCGTCAAGCTCTTTCCTTTCGATTTTCGCAAGGCAGTCGGCGTAAAACTCTTTCGCTTGTTTGAGCGAAAGGCAAATGTAATGATAAGCGACGTAACCTAACGCGTCGTTGCCTATCACTTCGATTGTATCGATATAAGCCTTACGCAAGAGTTTCAAATCGTCCGCAGTAAAGTCCAAAGTGGTTATCATTTTATCATAAAACGTAACTATAGGCTCGCCGTAATTATCCATAACTCTTCCAAGTCTTATAACGTCATCGCCCGAAACCTTTGCTTCTTTCAAAACTCTAAGTAAAAAAACAGAGTCAAGACAACTATGCTCGTCGTTTATCGAGCTTAGTTTATCATTGACTCTTTTAATGCTTTTTTCAAATTCGGCAACTACCTCGTCCGAATAGACGATTTCCGTCTCTATGACGTTTATTTTATCGCCCCATTTGCCGTATCCGTTTTCAGGAGTTTTAGCGTTGTTATCTTGCCCTGCGCAGGCAAAGAGTGTTAAGGATAAAGCCACTATTAACATAGCAAGCGACAAAACGTTAAACAGTTTTTTTCCGTAAGCGTTTTTCATATCCTTCACCTCCGATAATCTACATACTGTTTCCTCCTTACTTTGATTTTACTATCAAAATATCAGGTTGTCAATATGCTAATTTTCGACAGTAAATCCAAAATTTTTTAGCCAAATTGCCGTTTATCGTTTAGGCAGGTTATCGCTCATTTATCGGATACTTTATCGCCCGTTTATCGGATAGGTTGTCGCCTATTAAAATTTTTTAATCTTTGTGTTTTCATAGCTGCAAAACTTATATCTAAGTCCGTTTTCAGCCGTCATAAGTTCCGTTTCATTGCCCAAAATCCAGCCGTCACGCTCGTCAAGATTTTCAAAGAAAACCGTTGCTTTGCCGTCAGCGTCGACTTTTGTGACGATAACTTCCGAACAATAATCGAGCATCGTTTTATAGAACATAGCTCCGCCCACGATAAAAGTTTCGTCCGTGTCGTATTCTTTCAGTTTCGTCGACAAATCGTCTAAACTTTTCGCAATTATAACGTCGTCACGCTCGCCGTCAGGCCAAAGCACGACGTTGACTCTGTTTTTAAGCGGTTTACCGTTCGGGAAAGACAACAAGGTGTTTGAACCCATAACTATAACCTTATTCATTGTATGCGCCATAAAGTGTCGCATGTCTTCGGGCAAGTGAAAAAGTAAATCGTTGTTTTTGCCTATGCCCCAAAATTTATCCACACAAACGATAGCTTTCATCAGATTGCCACCTCTATTTTTTTGCCGAGCGGCGTGTATTTGTAGTCTTCGAGTTTAAAGTCGTTGACAGTAAAATCGTAGAAATTTTTAATCTCCGGATTTATCCAAAACTTCGGCGCGTCGTATTGCGGATTTTTAAGCACGTCTTCGACGATAGGAATATGCCTGTCATAAATGTGGGCGTCCGCTATAACGTGGACGAGTTCGCCGACTTTAAGTCCGCTTACTTGCGCAAACATATGCACCAAAACCGCATACTGAACAACGTTCCAGTTGTTTGCGGTAAGCGTATCTTGCGAGCGTTGATTAAGTATGGCGTTAAGTTTGCCGTCAGCCACGTTAAACGTCATCGAATATGCGCAAGGATAAAGGTTCATCTCGTGCAAATCTTGGAAGTTGTAAATATTAGTCAAAATTCTTCTCGACTGCGGATTGTTCTTTAAATCGAAAAGCACTCTGTCCACTTGGTCGAATTCGCCTTCCTTATACTTATGTTTTACGCCAAGCTGATAACCGTAAGCCTTGCCGATAGAACCAGTCGAGTCTGCCCAGCTGTCCCAAATGTGGCTGCTTAAGTCGTGAACGTTGTTCGATTTTTTTTGCCAAATCCAAAGAATTTCGTCTATTGCCGCTTCAAAGTTCGTTTTGCGAAGCGTTATGATAGGAAACTCCTCGGCAAGATTATATCGGTTGACAACGCAAAACTTTTTGATTGTATGCGCCTTTTCGCCGTCAGCCCAAACAGGTCTTACGTCAAATTCGGTATCCCAAACGCCGTTGTCTAAAATATCTCGACAAGTATTTATAAAAATTTTATCTGCCTTACTCATTTTGTTCTCCTTTAAAACGTAACGCCATAAGTATACATTAAAAACCCAACGTTTTCAAGTATAGCTGTCACCTTTTCGCTTTTTTGATTTTTGCCGCCTGTTTTTGCGCCGCTTTTGTTAACCTTCATTAAACGCTTTAATTAGTCTTTTATCTTTTTCTTTTAAATCGCTAATTATTTCCGTTTTACCGTTTTATAAATATCGCATATTTAAATTCCGCTTAACGTTTACAAATATGCTTAACCGCTTATAAACGTCTGTTAGCGGCTTATAACCGCCTTGCAATTTAGCGGTTTTTAATACCGTTTTACCGTTTTAAAATATCGCTTATAAATATCTATTAACGGTTTATATATCGCTTAGCGGTTTAAACACACTGCTAAGCCGCTTTATAAATGCCGATAAGCACCTTAAAATATCGTTTGGTTTTTTACAAAACCCCATTCATTAAAGTATATTCTTTAAAAATCTACCCGTTTGGCTGTTCTCGACCTTGCAAATTTCTTCGGGCGTTCCGCTTGCTATAACGGTGCCGCCTCTGTCGCCGCCGTAAGGGCCTAAATCGATAATATGGTCGGCAACTTTTACGACGTCAAGATTATGCTCGATAACAACAACGGTATTTTTATTATCCACGAGCCTTTTTAAAATATTGACGAGCTTTGCAACGTCGTGGGTGTGCAATCCCGTGGTCGGCTCATCCAAAATGTAGAGCGTTCTGCCCGTACTCTTTTTGGAAAGTTCGGTTGCGAGTTTAACTCTTTGCGCCTCGCCACCCGACAAAGTAGTTGACGATTGTCCGAGTTTGATATACGAAAGTCCGACTTCGTTAAGCGTAACGAGTTTGTTGCGGATTTTCGGTATATTTTCAAAGAAGTCGCACGCTTCTTCGATAGTCATATCCAAAACGTCCGAAATCGATTTGCCTTTATACTTAACTTCGAGCGTTTCGCGGTTATATCTTTTTCCGCCGCAAACTTCGCACGGAACGTAAATGTCAGGCAAAAAGTGCATTTCGATTTTGATTATGCCGTCACCGCAACAGTTTTCACATCTGCCGCCGGATACGTTAAATGAAAAACGTCCTGCCTTATAGCCCCTTGCCTTTGCTTCGGGAAGAGAAGCGTAAAGGTCGCGGATTGCAGAAAACACGCCCGTATAAGTTACGGGATTGCTTCTCGGCGTTCTTCCGATCGGACTTTGGTCGATGTTTATCACTTTATCGAATTGGTCAAGACCCAAAATTTCGTCGTACTTGCCGACAGTTAGCTTTGAGCCGTTCAAAGCGTTCGACGACGCAGGATAAAGAATTTCGTTCACAAGGCTCGATTTTCCGCTTCCCGACACACCCGTAACGGCTGTCATAACGCCGACAGGAAATTTAACGTCTATATTTTTAAGGTTATTTTGTTTCGCTCCCTTAATTTCGATATAGCCGCGCGGTTTAAGACGCTCTTTCGGCACGTCGATTTTAAGTTCGCCCGAAAGATATTTTCCCGTAATCGAGTTTTTGGCTTTGATTATATCTTCGACTGTACCTTGCGCCACGACTTCGCCGCCGTGCAAACCTGCACCGGGGCCTATATCGACGATATAGTCCGCCGCGCGCATAGTGTCCTCGTCGTGTTCGACTACAATTAAAGTATTGCCTAAATCCCTCAAACGTTTGAGCGATTCGAGCAGTTTTTCGTTGTCGCTCTGGTGGAGTCCTATGCTTGGTTCGTCAAGGATATACAACACGCCGACAAGTCCGCTGCCTATTTGCGTGGCAAGTCTGATGCGTTGCGACTCGCCGCCCGACAAAGTTCCCGCAGAACGGTTTAGCGTCAAATAATCAAGTCCTACGTCAATCAAAAATTTAAGTCTTGCGTGAATTTCCTTTAATATCCTTTCGGCAATCAGCGTTTGACTGTGACTGAGTTTAACGTTGTTTAAAAACTCGTCGATTTTTGTTATCGACATATTACAAAGCTCGTAAATATTAAGTCCGCCGACAGTAACGGCAAGGGCTTCGGGTTTGAGCCGCTTTCCGCCGCAAGTATCGCATGAAACGCTTTTAATAAGTTTTCCTATCTCTTGCTTAGCATATTCCGACGTACTTTCGTTGTAGCGTCTTAAAAGATTTGTGGCAATTCCTTCGTACCTTGCCATCATCGTTCCGCTGTAACTTCTGCCGTTGTAAATCATAGGAATACGTTCACCGTCGTTGCCGTAAAATATTAAATTCTTTATGTTTTGCGGCAAATCCTTGTATGGCGTATCGAGGCTGAAACCGTACGCTTTTGAAAGCGCGGTAAGTTGCATTTTGATAATCTGTCCGCTTTCCATGCTCCAACCGCTCGCCTTAACCGCTCCTTCGTTCAAAGTGAGATTTTCGTCGGTGACAAGCATATCTATATCGATTTCGTTTTTAAAGCCGAGCCCTAAACAATCGGGACACGCGCCGTAAGGATTGTTGAACGAAAACAATCTCGGTTCTAATTCTTCAAGCGAAACGTCGCAATCGGGACAACTATATTTTGTCGAAAACAAAACTTCCTCTTCTTCGAATTGGCAAACGACCAGCCCTTCGGCAAGTTTAAGCGCAATTTCAATGGCGTCGGAAAGTCTTTTGTTTACGCCGTCCTTTACGATAATTCTGTCTACGACGACGGATATTGCGTGCTTGCAGTTCTTGTCGAGTTCTATTTCTTCATCGAGCGTATAATTTACGCCGTCAACCTTAACTCGCAAATAGCCGCTCTTTTTTAAAGCCGCAAGCTCCTTTTTGTATTCCCCCTTTCTTCCCCTTACGATAGGAGCGAGAATTTGCACTTTTCCGCCGCGTTCTAAAACCTTGTCAACGATTTCGTCGACGGTTTGCGGCCTTATTTCCTTTCCGCATTTAGGGCAATGCGGCGTGCCTACTCTTGCGTAAAGCAAACGCAAATAGTCGTAAATTTCGGTAACCGTGCCGACGGTAGACCTCGGGTTTTTGGAAGTAGTCTTTTGGTCGATTGCAACGGCAGGCGAAAGCCCCTCGATGTACTCGACGTCGGGTTTTTGCATTTGTCCCAAAAACTGCCTTGCATAGCTTGACAGACTTTCGATATAGCGTCTTTGTCCTTCTGCGAAAATGGTATCGAAAGCAAGCGAAGATTTTCCGCTTCCCGACAATCCCGTAAACACGATAAATTTATCTCTCGGAATAGTCAAATCTACGTTTTTAAGATTATTTTCCTTTGCACCTTTGATTTTAATTTCGTCCATAATATGAATCCTTGGCTTAAAGCCTTTTACGTTAAACTAAAAATTTTCAGCCTGAAAGTTGCTATTTTGGGGCAAAACTCTATCGCTTAAATGCGATTTTGGCTGCCATAATGCTATCGAGCGCGTCAATGCCTGAGTTGTTTTTTAAGACTCGAAATTTCGTCGCGAAGCCTTATCGCCGCTTCAAAATCGAGCATATCGGCGGCTTGTCGCATTTTAAGATTGAGCTTTTCTATTTCCGCCTTAATGTCTTGCGGCTCCTTCTTTTCGGTTGTCGCCTTCTTTGAAATTTCAAGCGTAGAAACAATAGGCTTTATGATAGTTTGCGGCGTTATGCCGTTTTTCTCATTATACTCTTGCTGTTTTTGCCGACGACGATTAGTTTCGTTTATTGCCCTTTGCATACTGCCAGTCATATTGTCGGCATACATAATAACTCTCGATTCGCTGTTTCTTGCCGCTCTTCCGACCGTCTGCACAAGCGACGTTTCGCTACGCAAAAATCCTTCCTTGTCGGCGTCCAAAATTGCGACGAGCTTTACTTCGGGAAGGTCCAAGCCTTCACGCAAAAGGTTTATACCCACCAAAACGTCGAATTCACCGAGCCTTAATCCCTTAATGATTTCGATGCGCTCTAACGTGTCTATGTCGCTATGCATATATTTGACTTTTATATTCACTTCCCGTAAATATTCCGTCAAACTCTCCGCCATTTTCTTCGTAAGCGTCGTAACAAGCGTTCTTCCGCCCGACTCGGTCACGGCGTTTATCTCGCCTATAAGGTCGTCGATTTGATTTTTCGTCTGTCTTATTTCGATAGGCGGATCGATAAGTCCCGTCGGTCTTATGAGCTGCTCGACAACCTTATCGGAAACCGCAAGTTCATATTCGGCAGGCGTTGCCGATATGCACACAAGCTGCTTTATTCTCTTATCGAACTCGTCAAAGGTAAGCGGACGATTGTCGTATGCGGCAGGAAGTCTGAAACCGTAATCGACAAGATTTTTCTTTCTTGCTCTGTCGCCGTTGTACATAGCCCTGATTTGCGGAATAGTCATATGGCTTTCATCGATAAAGGTTATATAATCGCTCTTAAAGAAGTCCATAAGCGTATATGGCGGTTGTCCGACAGCCCTGCCGTCAAAATAGCGGCTGTAATTTTCGATGCCCGAGCAATAGCCTATTTCTCTTATCATTTCAACGTCATAGTTGACTCTTTCGTCGATACGCTGCGCTTCGATAAACTTTCCCCTCTCTTCAAAAAACTTTTTCTGTTCTTCCTTGTCCTTTAAAATACGGCTAAGCACGGCTTCTTTGTCGCCGCCCACAACGTAGTGGCTTGCAGGGAAAATCATAACGTGCTTTAAATCTTTAAGCGGTTTGCAGGTTAAAGCGTCAATTTCCGAAATGCGTTCGACGTCGTCGCCAAAAAATTCCACTCTTATTGCCGTATCCGTATTAGCGGCAGGGAAAATATCGATAACGTCGCCGCGAACTCTGAAACTCGAACGAACGAAATCAACGTCGTTGCGTTTATATTGAATGGATACGAGTTTGTCGATAAGTTCGTCGCGGTCATAGCTTTCGCCCTCTCTTAAAGACACCGCTTGCGAATAATACTCAATCGGCGCGCCGAGTCCGTAGATGCACGAAACGGACGCCACTACTATGGTGTCGCGTCTTTCGCAAAGCGAAGCCGTTGCGCTGTGACGAAGTTTATCAATCTCGTCGTTAATCGCAAGGTCCTTTTCGATGTAGGTGTCGCTTCTCGGGATATAGGCTTCGGGTTGAAAGTAGTCGTAATACGAAACGAAAAATTCGACTCTGTTGTGCGGGAAAAACTCACGGAACTCGTTGCACAGCTGAGCGGCAAGCGTCTTATTGTGCGCAATGACAAGAGCGGGTCTTTGCACTCTTTCTATGACGTTTGCCATAGTAAAAGTTTTGCCGCTTCCGGTAACGCCCAAAAGGACTTGCGTACGAAGTCCGTCATTCAAACCGTCCACAAGCTCGTCGATAGCTTGCGGCTGGTCGCCACAAGGCTTAAATTTAGAAACTAATTGAAATTTTTCGTCCATTCGTTAATTGTTTACCGCTAAAAGAAAAACAAACGGAATAAAGAAATGTTAAACGAACTTATTGAGCAAAAATTTGATAAGCCAACCGACAACGGCAGTCAATGCGCCCGAAATGACCGCAATGCTGATTTTGAAAGCAAGTTTCTTTTTAAAACTCGCCTCGTCGCGAGCAAAAGCAAGTCCGCGCTTATGCAGATTTATGCAATAGTAAAGCTCGCCTCTTTTGTCTGTCTTTGTAAGGTCGAAATAATCGTCGAGTTCGAGGTTTTTAAGAGTAGGTTCAAGCTCGTCCGCTTCGAACGCCAAATCGTAACTGACGTTTGAGTAAACGTCGACCGGACGCATAATGCACACGCCCTTATTTTTTGACGCTTCGTTATAGACGTAACGCATAATAGCTTTTTCTTTTTTAGTTAAAGTCGCGTCTTTTTCAAGAGCCATATTTCACCTATTTAATAATCGCTATAATGATTGCACTGATGATAGTGACGATAATTCCGCCCACAAACGAGCCAAAAAGAGCCGCCATAAACACCGACTTTTTGAGTGACCAATTCTTGCCTATTTTTCCGACAACACCGTCTTTTCCGCCGCTCGGCACAGCGACAAGCGAATCTTCTTCGATTTTCGCTTTCGGCAAAAGAGCCAGACAGTATTCGTCATCGGTCGAATATTTGATGTTTATCATTTCTCTGTCGCTGATTTCTTTGATAGCTTCTTTAAGTCCCGATTTATCGAGAGCAAGGCTATTAGGAACAGCCGCGATAATTTCGTCGGCGTCCAAAATCTTAAATGCGTCGGTATCCCCGACGAGCGACACAATGGCTTTAAGTACTTCGTTATTCTTTTCTTGAATCATATAGCGTACTCCACAGTTTTTTTCCATTACAGTATAGCACACGAAATATTCAAAAGCAATATTTTTCATTTAAGCAATAAAATTTGTTTCACAAATCACTAATTGTGTGGTAAAATCAATAAAAATAAAAATAAGTGTACAATAAGATTACTATGAATTTACTTGGAAAATTTTTAAACAAAACCGACTTTAAATCCTATGACGAATTTAAAGACTTAAAATTGAACGTGCCGAAAGATTTCAATTTCGGTTATGACGTTGTCGACGAATATGCACGCCTTTGTCCCGAAAAAAAGGCTTTGGTATGGTGCAATTCGGTCGGTGAAGAAAGGTTTTTCACGTTCGGCGACGTTTCTAAACTTTCAAACAAACTTGCAAATCTCATTTTGAGTCACGGCCTTAAAGAAGGCGACTATGCCATGAGTATGCTCAATCGCCGTTGGGAATATTGGATTCTCGCCGTCGCTTGTTGCAAAATCGGCGTCACTCTTATTCCTGCAACTCACCTTCTTACCGCAAAAGACGTTTCTTATCGTATAAACGAATCCCACGCAAAAATTTTGTTTGCTACGGCAGAAGACGACGTCATCGAGCACGTCGGGCTTGCCCTTCCTAAATGCAACGGACTTCAAGAGGTTTTATACACCAAAAAGGTAGCGGACTTTAAAGTCATCGAGGAAGAAATTGAAAAGCAAAGCGAAACTCTTGCCGCTCAACGCCCGAATCCTAACGGCTCTATGCTCTGCTATTTCACTTCGGGTACGACGGGAATGCCGAAAATGGTCGAGCACAACTATTACTATCCTATAGGACACATCATCACGGCAAACTATTGGCACAAAGTCGTTGACGACGGCTTGCATTTCACTATGGCGGAAACGGGCTGGGCAAAATGCAGCTGGGGCAAAATCTACGGTCAATGGATTTGCGGCACGGCAATTTTTGCGTACGACTACAACGGTCGTTTCACACCGACGGACGTTTTGCCTTTCATAGGAAAATACAAAATCACTACTTTTTGCGCACCGCCGACTATCTATCGTTTCCTTATAAAGGAAAACCTCTCAAACTATGACTTTTCTTCGCTTACGCACTGCTCCACGGCAGGCGAAGCGTTAAATCCCGAAGTTTTCAAACAGTTTTACGAAGCTACGGGACAAAAAATATACGAAGGTTTCGGTCAAACCGAATCTACCATTCTTTTAGGTTCGTTCTATTTTGAAGAACCCGTCGTCGGCTCGCTCGGCAAACCTAGCCCTATCTACGACATTTCGCTTATCGACGACAACGAAGAAGAAGTTCCCGACGGCGAAGAAGGAGAAATCGCGGTTTTGAACAAAACGGTTTATTGCGGACTTGTCGCAAATTATAAGGGCGACGAAGCAAGAACAAAAGCCGCTCGTGGCGGAAAATATTATCACACGGGCGACCTCGCCGTTAAAGATAAAAACGGTTATTATTGGTTTGTCGGTCGCAAAGACGACATCATCAAGTCAAGCGGCTATCGCATAGGACCGTTTGAGGTCGAATCTGCTCTTATGGAACACCCGAGCGTTTTGGAATGTGCAATTACGGGCGCGCCCGACCCTCTCCGCGGACAAGTCGTAAAAGCGACTATAATTCTTGCAAAAGGATATACGCCGAGCGACGAACTTAAAAAGGAATTGCAAAATCACGTCAAACGCCTAACCGCTCCATACAAATATCCGAGAATTATCGAATTTGTTTCCGAGCTGCCGAAAACGACAAGCGGCAAAATCAAACGTGTCGACATAAGAAAACAAGACAATCAATAACATAAAACTGTTTAAAACAATAAAAATCGTTTTTAAAGCAGTTTAAAAAACAATGGGAATAATCTTTTAAAGTGTTTAAAAACAAGAATGGTTTTCAAAACGTTTTAATCTATTAGTTGATTTTGAAATATTGTTGTGTGAATTGTTTAAAACAATGAAAATCGTTTTTAAAGCTGTTTAAAAAACAATGGGAATAGTCTTTAAAGTGTTTAAAAACAAGAATAGTTTTCAAAACGTTTTAAGCTGTTAGTTGATTTTGAATATTGTTGTGTGAATTGTTAAAACAATAAAAATCGTTTTTGAAATTGTTTTAGAATTAGTAAATATAAAAAAGCAAAAGCTATAAAATATCAATAAAAATTTAAGAATTGATTAAAATAAAAAGACCGCCTTAGCGGTCTTTTTATTCACTGTTAATTGCTAATTACATTGCATCCTTAACGCCTTGTTCGGTTCCGTAGAAAACTACTTTACCTACTCTCTTGCAAACAACTTTTTTACCCAATGCACTGACCGTAGGAGCATTTGCTTCTGCTTTTTTGGCATCATCGGTGTTGTTATACTTAGTTACGGTAACCGTGTCCGATAAGGTAGTTCCGGTTACAGACCAAGCGACTGTAGCGTCTTTATCATCGCTTTCAGCTGAAACACACTTATAACCTTTCTTTTCAAGTTTCTTTGTGATGCTTTCTGCATTACATGCGCAGAGACAAACTGTCATAATGGCAACGACTGCAACGATAGCAATAATCGCTAAAACTCTTTTTTTGTTCATCATATCCTCCGTATTTTTGCCTTGTAGGCAAATTTTATAATCTAATTATATCATATTAAGTTTTACTGTCAACACCCCAAAACGGCACTTATTATACACTTTAACATATTTTTGTTACTTTAAAAACTCAAATAACAATAATTCGACGCCGTTTTCAAAAACGTACCTTGCTTATTTCGCAAAATAAAAAGACTGCCTTTGCAGTCTTTTTATTCATTGTTAATTGCTATTACATTGCGTCCTTTACGCCTTGTTTTGTTCCGTAGAAGATAACGCTTCCTACAAGTTTAACCTCAGCGTATGCACCACTTTCTTTTACTTCTTTGTAATCTTTTCGTGCGTCTGATGCTTTTTCATACTTATAAACTAAAACTGATTCGTCACCTTTAGATGCGCCAACAACCCATTCAAGACCGCCTTTATAACCATCTTTTTTCATTAGCGCATTTGCGGCTTTAAGTTCTGTTGACGAAACAGCTTCAACTGCATAACCTTTCTTTTCAAGTTTTTTTGTGATGCTGTCAGCGTTACATGCGC
This sequence comes from Bacillota bacterium, assembly GCA_028724485.1. Lineage (GTDB taxonomy): Bacteria > Bacillota > Clostridia > Christensenellales > CAG-917 > CAG-917. The sequence continues at coordinate 21,519 of JAQYCY010000042.1, forward strand.
AAAGGCAAGCTGTCATAATTGCAACAATAGCAACGATAGCAATAATTGCTAAAACTCTTTTTTTGTTCATTTTATCCTCCGTTTTTTTGCCATAAGGCAATTTATATAATAATTTTACCACAAAATTATATACTGTCAATACCCAAAATGATATTTATTACACACATTAAACTGTTTCTGTTACTTTTGAAACTTAATAACTCAATTCACCACCACGTTCAAACGGCATACTTTTGCTTGTTTAAGAAGCGTAAATTTATTCATAATTTATAACTACCATTCAATTTAAAGTACATTTGCGTAATTTTTTACAAAATAAAAAGACTGCCTTTGCAGTCTTTTTATTCATTATGCCGTAACAAAAGGTTTTTGCACTGCCATCTATCGTGCAATAGTCGCTATTGCGTTGACTAAAAAAACTATATTTGTTAAAATTTAATAAGAAAGCAACTAAAAAACCAACCAACGACTTCAAGTCGAACAATTTAAAAAATCAAACGTTTTTTATGGCTACACAAATTTCAATGGCATGTTTATCGTTGCTCGGAGGACTCGGCGTCTTTCTTGTGGCAATGAAACTTTTATCAAACAATATCGAAACGCTTGCAGGCAACAAAATGAAACTTATGCTTGCAAAGCTCGGAAAAAGCAAAATCGTCGGCGTCGGCATAGGCGCAGGCGTCACGGCGATAATTCAAAGCTCGGGCGCGGTTTCGGTTATGGTTATAGGCTTTGTAAATGCAGGGCTTATGAGCCTTGTGCAAGGCGCGACGATAATCTTCGGCGCAAACATAGGCACGACGATAACGGCACAAATCGTAGCGCTCGGTATGCTCGGCAGCGGCGCAATTTCGATGGACGTAATTTTCGGCGCATTTTGCGGCTTAGGCGCGCTCGTTCTTTTGTTCGTAAAAAACGACACGGCGAAGAAAATCGCGGGGCTTGTCGCAAGTTTCGGTATGTTGTTTATCGGTCTTACGCTTATGAGCGAGGCAATGAGCATATTCACCACTGCCCCGAAACTCATAGCGTTTCTTGCAAAAATTCAAAACCCTATCTTGCTTGTGCTTATAGGTTGCGCAGTCACCGCGCTTCTTCAAAGCTCGTCGGCAATGACGGGCATCATAATCACTATGATATTCGGCGGACTTATAAACATCGACCAAGGTATTTATATGACGTTCGGCTCGAACATAGGAAGTTGTGTGGTTGCCGTCATAGCTTGCATAGGTCAATCTACAAACGCAAAGCGTACGGCTTTCATTCACTTTTTCTTCAACGTTTTAGGCGTTATCATATTTATGTTAATAGGACTTTTTATGAAGCTCGGCTCGACAAGTTTCGGCAAAGTTTTAAACCTTATGTTCCCTAACGTTCCAACGACGCAACTTGCCATGATGCACACGATTTTCAACACAATTACGGTTATTTTGATTTTGCCGTTTACAAATCTTGTCGTAAAAATGACGGAAAAAATCATAAAGGACAAACCGAACAAAAAAGACGGCGTTATGCGGCTTACCTATCTTGAAGAGCATATTTTAGGAACACCTCCGATTGCCGTCGAGCAAATTAAAAAAGAAGTCGTCGATATGGCAGGAAACGCTATGGCGAACTTCAATCTGGCAATAGACTCGATTATAAATCTCGACTTGTCGCACAAAAAAGACTTTGCAAAGCGTGAAGAATTTATCAACTTTCAAAACAAAGAAATCATTCGTTACGTTATAAACGTCACAAAACTCGACGTGTCCGACGCCGACCGCGCGTTTTTGGGAACGGTCTATCACACCGTGACCGACTTAGAGCGTATAGGCGACTATGCGGAAAACATTTTGGAATACACCGAAAAACTTATCACCGACAATCAACGTTTTTCAAGCGGTGCGATTGCGGAACTCGGAAGTTTGACGGACAAACTGAACGAACTTTACAACATCACTATGTCGATGTTCATAACCTGCGACTATTCCGAAATAAACAAAGCCGAACAGCTCGAAGAAGACGTTGACAAAATGACAGAGCAAATGGGACACAATCACATTCGCCGTATGACGGAAGGCAGTTGCACTATGGACGTCGGCTCGCTCTATCTTGCGCTCAACTCAAACGCCGAACGTATCGGCGACCATATCATAAACATTGCCGAATCTGTTGACGCTTTCAAAAAGAAATATAAGCCTGCCGACGTTGCCGCTCCGCAAAACGCCTGACTTTAAACCGCCGCTTTTACAGCCGAACCGTCAGCAAAAGTCACGACTAAAGCGTCAATGCAAGTTTTAGTGTTTTGTAAAGCCGTACAAGCAAATGCAAACTGCAAATGCAAATTAAATTACACAAACGAATTGAAATTGCAAAGGCGACTTTAAACTACACAAACAAATTTAAGCCGCACAAGCAAATTGAAACTGCACAAACAAATTAAAAATACACAAACAAATTAAAAATACACAAACAAATGATAATTACACAAGCAAATTAAAGTTGTACAAACAAATTTAAAGCCGCATTTTGCGGCTTTAAATTTAAACTTGTCTTGTCAAATAAAACTCATTCTGCCCTTTAGGTTAGACTCTACTCAATAAATCTGTTTCCTTCTCTTTTGCTCTCGCTCGTCAAACCGTTTTTCGTTCTTAAAGTGCAATTTCGGCAACTAAACTCGTTTTTGTTTTTTTAGCTTTTTTTGTTCTTCCGTTTTGTCTGAAACAACTCTTTTAACGCCGTTACGGTCAAGAACAATTTTACAACCGTATTTTTTAAGCCAAAAATAACTTCTTGTCGCTTTATCGGAATATTTGTTCTCTCTTGTCGCTTTTCTTTGACACGACGGAATAGCTCTTAAAACCTTGAACAATATGCTCCACAAAAACTTTTGGCCGTTCCAAGGCTGACAACCCCAAACTTTGAACATACGAATTATCTTTTTAACGCTGAAATCGTCAAGCACAAATACGCCTGCGCCGTCAAGCGCTCTTGCCACCAAATATCTGAAACGCCGTCTGTCGTCCATTGTCATAGTAGGCAAAACTTTTTCAATAACAAACCTTATCGTAAGCGACGCATGATTTACACGCTCGGCTAAGACAAAACTTCCGTCGTTTTTGTTTATTTGCCAATTAAACGTATAATGTTGCCAAATTCCACAGCAATGCGAATAAATCGTTCTATATTCCCTTGAATTTAAAAGCACCATTCCGAAAACGCTGAATTCGGGACAAGTCTTGTCGATTTTGTGGGAAATGAGATAGAACTCGCTTGCATCCGTAAGCTCTCGTCTTATTCCCGGTCCGTCGTGGTCGTAGATTTTCAAAATTCTTTTTTTTATGGCTTTGTCTACAAAACTTGCGCCGTAAACCGCCATATTACCGCCCTTAGAGTGACCGCCTAAAATTATTGGCTTGTCCGTCATTTTTGCATAATCGCTTATCGCTTTCACGGTGAGTTCGTGAGATTTAAGCTCGTCAAGATGAATGAGGTCTACGTCTTCGAGCCAACCGATCATGTGGTCGTCCGTTCCGCGGCACGCTATGTACACAAATTTTCCCAAATCGAATAATACTATTCCGAATTGACAACTGTCCTCTGCCGACAAAACGTATCTTGCGTCCACGATTTTTACTTGTTCAAAACGCTTATTGTCTTCAAGCGCTTTAAGAATTTTCACGCAATCGTCATGGCAATATGGCGCAATTTTCTCTGTCGGGATATTCTTTTCCTTTGCGGTTTTCAAAACGTCGCAAACCGAAATTCCCGTTACCTTATCCAAATCCATATAAGCAAGTTGACACAAAATCAAACTGTCCGCATCCGAAAACGGTGCTTCGGCAAAAGTCTTGTCAAACTCTTTTGCAAAGCTCTCGATATTATAAAAACGATTATGCTTATAGCTATATCTTCTGTAAGCTTTCTTAAACGCTCTCGTTTCGTACAACTTTTTGGCGCGCTTTTCGATTCTCTCCGTGTTTGCGTTATATCTATCTTTTGCAACCTTTACAATTTCATAAATTGCAAGCGTCACCGCCAATATAGTCCACATAAGAGTGCCGACCCATTTTAAAGCCGTAAACGCTCCCATGCACGGCGCAAGCGCAAAGTTTTTATGCAAAACAAGCATTATCGAAACGTTTTCGAGCATATCGAAAATCGCCGCAATAAGCGGAATGCAAACTCCTATCCACTTTACTTTTTTCTTCAATGTAGGAACGATTAAAAAAACCATTGCGAAAAAATAACACGTTACGAATGCAAAATCGATAGATGTATAATAAATATTGCTCTGTACGTCGGCGTCGGTCATAAGATTTGCCGTTTCGATAACGTACGATTCGTCATAATAAATTTTTTCGTCAAAATGCCCCCTGTCTTTCATTGCGTCGGAACTGAACTGACAAACAGGCAACCTGAAACATATAAATAAGGCTATCGCAAAAACGACCGCCACAATACCGATAGCCAAAAGAATTTTTTGACTTTTCTCCAATTTTCCCATATAATTATTTTACAATAAAAATTTTAAGTTTACAATATCAAATCGAAAAATTGTTAGATTGTAAACCGATTAAAAACCGATATGGAGTTCAAATTTGTAATATTTTCGTATACAACAACGCTCTTCTATGGTAAGATGATTATAGTTCATACACTTTCTCCTGTTTTTTGTTTTGTGGTAATTACATTATACAACAGTTTTTGTATGAACTAACTTTTTTTATTGAGTGTTGCACTTGATAGTATAATTCACCAAATATTATAAAGGCTCAAACTAAGTTTGAGCCTTTCCACCTTATAGAAGAATGCACAGCACTCCGCCTTTGCCTTCATTGATAATCCTTCCAAGCGTTTTTTGCATTTTTTGCCTTGCGTCTTGCGGCATCACCGCTAATTTATGTTGAAGTCCGTCGTTCACTAAGCTGCTGAGCGATTTTCCGAATATATTTGTTTCCCAAAGCGCCGACTTATCGCCTTCAAAATCGCTCATAAGGTTTTTTACAAGTTCGTCACTTTGCTGTTCGCTTCCTACAATCGGACTGACTTCCGTTTCAACGTCGACTCTTATGATATGAAGCGACGGTGCGGTGGCTTTAAGTTTAACGCCAAATTGACCGCCCTGCTTGACAAGTTCAGGTTCGTCGAGCGTCATTTCGTCAATTAGCGGAGCGACTACGCCATAGCCTGTCTCTTCTGCTTGTTTTAACGCTTCGTCGAGTTTTGCCGTTTTCGCTCTTGCCGCCGACAGAGATTTGAGCAACCTAAATACGTCATAGTCAGAATTAAGTTCTTCACCGCATTCATCGCTTGCAACCTTATAAAACAAGCCGTCTTTGACTTTAAGGTCAATTTCAACTCTGCCGAGTCCCGCGTCGAGTTTGATTTTTTCGGGCTTGTCCAAAAATTCAAGATTTTCAAACGCTTCGTCAAAATTGACGTAATCTTTAAGTTTTGTCGCGGCTTTTCCTATGCTGTCCATAACGGAAATAATTTCGCTCACAATTTTGCCGCCGAAGTCTAATGCTTGCACCCACTTTGGCGCAATTGCGTCGATAAGTTTGATAGGAAATTCAAGCAACACGCTTTCCATAATTTCCGTCACGTTTTCTTCCGTCATATTTAGAACGTCTACGGCGATTACGGGAGCTTCGTATTTTTTCTCCAAAGCGTCTTTTATTTTCAAAGCCGAATCGCTGTTCGGAGCCGTCGAATTCAATACCACGACAAACGGTTTACCCATCTCTTTTAGCTCTGACGCGACTCTCTCTTCCGCCGTGATATATCTTTCCCTCTCAAGCTCGCCGATAGTGCCGTCCGTCGTAAGCAAAACGCCGATAGTCGAGTGTTCTTTTATGACTTTTTCCGTGCCAAGCTCCGCCGCCTTTTCAAAAGGCATTTCCTCCGATGACCACGGAGTACGCACCATTCTGTCCTTGCCTTCCACCTTGTGCCCGATCGCGCCGTCGATGACGTATCCGACGCAATCGATCATTCGCATACTGACAGACAATTCATCGCCGAAACTCACTTTTACCGCTTCGTTCGGAATAAATCTCGGTTGAGTTGTCATAATCGTTTTTCCGTCTGCCGATTGTGGCAATTCGTCAACCGTTCTTGCGCGAGCGTTAGGGTCGGCGATTTTGTCTATCACAAAACTTTCCATAAAACGTTTTATAAAAGTAGATTTTCCCGTTCTGACCGGACCTACAACACCGACGTATACGTCACCGCCCGTTCTTTTTGCTATGTCTTCTAAAAGGTTAAATTTGTTCATTCTGCCCTCCCACATACGCTAAAATATATTCGACAAAATTTTAAATATAACGCTTATTGAAAATTTTTGGCAAAAAAAATAACGCCTTTTAGGCGTTTATCTTTTGTATCCTATGTGTCTTTTGCTTTTATCGTTTATCTTCTGTTTTAACATTTTTCTTTTGTGCTTAACGATTTTGTCATTTGTACTTGAATCTTTTTCTTTTGTACTTAAAAACTTTTGTATTTTAAAACTTCGTCTTTTGTTTTTACTCCATCTCTTCAAATCTCTTGCACTAAAGACTTTTGTAAACTGCCGCACGGCGGCTCTTAGGTAAATCACAACCAAATCGGTTGTTTATCTTTTGTAAGGCGCATTAAGGCGCGCGAACCTGAAAAACAAGTACAATCGGCGTTTTCTTCTTTCGTAGACCCAAATCTTTTGTAAATTCGACGTTGTCTTTTGTATTAACCGCAACCAATGCGATTCGATTATCTTCGGTAGTTTTCGAATTTGTCTTTGGTAAAGTCTTTTGTAGAAATCATAGATATTTTTTATCTCTTTATCGTTTGTAAATTCCGCTAATGCGTTTTATCGTGAGTAAGTTAAAGAAAATAAAAAACGCCAGACTGCACCCGATAGATTGCAGCTGGCTGTCTCAGTAAGACCCTATAGTTTTGCGTCACAGCCTTGCGACTGTTTTGCCTATTCATTTGTAAACATATAATATCATAAAGCTCTTAAAATTTCAACGAATTTCGCACGTTTTTTGGCATATTTTTGTCGAAAAATGGCATATTTTTCCTTAAAGTTTTCATTCGTATCGGTAAACTTCCAAAAACATTCCTTAATGTCGATTTTGTGAATATTTTGATTTTCAAGTGTAAATCACAATAAGTTGCATACAATATTTTTGAGGTGTTTATGTGGTCGAACGTCATTAGCTTAGACAAAACATATTCAAGAGAATTCGATTATCTCTTTGACAAAATAAAAAGCAATAAAAACCTATCCTACGCCTTTGAAGAAAGCAAAGACAGAAACTTTTTATATCTTGCTTCGGTATGCGACAGCGCCGCCACGGTGATAAACGAGGTCGAAAACGCAATTTGCGACGTGTATTTAAATCATTTCAAACTTGCTTATTTTATGTCGAGTTTAAAAAACAGAGTTACGCCTGCGCTCGTTGCGCTCACTTCTGCACTTTTATTGTTTGACCAAACTTACGAAGATACGCTTATACGTAAAGTCCTTAGCGAGGTTATCGACTACAATGTCGACGGCATTTTGAATTTCAGGCTTAAAGACCTGACGGCAAATTGGAGCGAACTGTCAGACCTTATTGCAAACTTGCTCTCGAATAGCAACAGCGACGACGATATTTATTCGGTTGCCGAATTTATTCATTCACAGGAAGGCGGCAAAAATCAGCTTATGTTCGGCGAGAACGGGCTTTTCAACCTTACTAAATCGGAAAGCGTAAAAGTCGAAAACTATTTCGACAACGGCGATTTAAACTTGCTGTTCGCAATAATAAAAGAAAGTCCCAAAGAACTAATTTTAAACGGCGCAGCTCTTCCCATAGGCGTTAAAAAAAGTTTGCGACCTTTTGCAATAATAAACGAAGCCGCAAAATACGACTAATATTTTGCGGCTCAATCGGCTTTTTGGCTAATCGATTTTGATTAGCCTTTTTTATGCTTTCATTTTGTCATAATTGATTTAGACTTGCTTTTTTTAATCGGTTTTCACTTTGTCATAATTGATTTTGACGGCATTTTTAAACCCACTCGCATTTTGTCATAACGAATTTAAATTTGCCTTTTAGCCTACTTTCATTTGTCATCATAGATTTCCGTTTTGTTTGGCTTTCATTTCTTCATAGGACGAATATTCTTCAACTACTCTGCCTGCCGTCGGAGCAAATTCGCTTGCTTCGGTT
>JAQYCY010000043.1:0-4327 GCA_028724485.1 Bacillota bacterium
ACTGAAAGAAGCAGTCTTATCGTTTTAGGCAACTCGGTGCTTGTCGGCATAATAACTACCCTAATTTGCCTGCTCATCGGCTATCCCGTTGCGTACATACTTTCAAAATACAGCTCGGGCAAAATTCTCGTCATATTGTTCATCCTTCCGATGTGGGTAAACTTCCTCATCAGAACGCTTGCGACAAAGGCGGTTTTCGTTGCAATGGACGTAGAACTCGGAATGGGTACGGTTATATTCGGTATGGTATACAACTATCTTCCGTTTATGATTTTGCCTTTACACACTACAATATCGAGCATCGACAAAAGTTATATCGAAGCGGCGCAAGACCTTGGCGCGGACAAATCGACCGTATTTTTGAAAACCGTGTTACCTCTTTCGACAAGCGGCATAATTTCGGGCATAACTATGGTTTTTATTCCGACTATCTCGACGTACGCCATAAGTCAGCTCCTTTCAAACGGAACGATATTCTTGTTCGGCGATTCCATTCAAATGAAATTCGAGCAAGGGCTGTACGGAGTAGGTTCGATTATGTCAATCGTTATGCTCATATTCGTGCTTATATCGAACTTCTTAATCAACAAGTTCAGCAACAATACGCAAAGGAGGACCTTGCTGTGAAAAAGTTTTTAGAAAAGGCATACATATTCGTTATACTTGCCCTTTTATACATTCCGATTATTATGATAATCATATATTCTTTCTCAAACAGCTCGAACTTTTCATTTGCGGGCGGAGCAAGTATGGAAGCGTATCGTTCGATATTCACGTCGGGCGGAAAATCCAAAACTCTTTTAGACGCCGTTTTGAACACGCTTTTTATAGCCGTAGTTTCAAGCGTCGTATCGACGATTTTGGGTTCGTTCGCCACAATCGGAATTTATCAATTCGGCAAAAAATTCAAACGCGCCGCGCTTGACGTCAACCAGTTTCCTATCATAAACAGCGAAATCGTCGTTGCGGTATCGTTTATGGTCTTCTTCTCTACTTTCCACTTTCCGGAGGGATATTTAAGGCTTATCATTGCGCATATCACTTTCTGCACGCCATACGTAGTTCTGTCAATTTTGCCAAAGCTGGAAAAAATGGACCCTAACATTTACGAAGCGGCATTGGATCTCGGCGCAAGCCCTGCGCAAGCGCTTTGGAAAGTCGAAATACCGTACATTGCCCCTGGCATTATAAGCGGCTTTCTTATGGCGTTCACTATTTCGCTTGACGATTTCATCATTACGCAAATCAATAAAGGCGCAAGCACGGGTATAAACACTCTATCGACGTATATATATTCAGACGCAAGAGTTCAAGGTTTAGAACCGTTTTGGTATGCTATTTTCTCGATTTTATTCGTTGCCGTGCTTGCAATCGTCCTTACCGTCAACGTCGTTAAAATCAGAAAAGAAAAGGCGGCAAAAAAAGCCAAAGGAGCAATTTTATGAAAAAGAAGCTATCTTTAATTCTTCTTGTAGCCATACTTGCCTGCCTGCTTTTAAGCGCTTTTGCCGGTTGCAATTCTAACAATGAAAGCGGCGAAAAAAATACCGATAAGCTCGTCATTTATAACTGGGAAGATTATATCGAACCGGAGCTTTTAGATGAATTTAAAGCATACTATAAATCGGTTACGGGCATCAACCTTAAAATCACCTACACCACTTTCGATACGAACGAAACTATGCTCACAAAACTCATTCAAGGTGACGCAACGGTTGACCTTATAGCGCCGAGCGAATATGCAATCGAAAGGCTTATGACAAAGGACTTGCTTTTGTCCTTAACCGACTTAAAGCAAAAATATATAAGCCAAAACGCCAAATACGCAAACTGTTTCGACAATATCGGAAACGGTAAAGACGGCAATTACGGCACTGTCGACAAAAACGTTTTAGACACGATAAATGCGGAATTTGCCGCAATAAAAGTCGGGAATAACAGCCGCGCAATGACGGATTATATGACGCCGTATATGTGGGGTACTCTCGGAATTTTATTCAATCCGTCGTATATAAGCCGAGCGGAAGTCGAAAAATACGGCTATGGCGTTCTTTGGAATAAAGGCAAAAACAAAAATATAAACGGCAAAATTCTTGTTAAAGACTCCGTCCGCGATACCTATTGCGCCGCCGTGCTATATATGTACGAATACGGACTTTTGCCTGAAAAATACAAAAGCTACACCATTCAGGACCTTATAAATTGCACGGAGAGCGAAATGACGGAAGCCGCCGAAAAAGTGCTTACCGAACAACGCAAATATATATCGGGATATGAAGTCGATTTCGGCAAGGACGATATGATAAACAAAACCGCATACGTTGACCTTGCTTGGTCGGGCGACGCACTTTGGGCAATCGAAGAAGCGGAAGCTATCGGAATGGAGCTTGATTACGTCGCTCCGAGCATTGGCGCAAACTTGTGGTTTGACGGCTGGTGTATTCCAAAATGTTCGCCAAACAATCTTGCGGCGCTCATGTTTATAGACTTTATGAATGCGCCTGAAAACGCAATTAGAAACTCTATGGCAATCGGCTACACTTGCGCCGTCGATAAAGATATTTTGAAAGCGACGCCTGCCGTAACCGATATATTAAAAAGCAACGATTACGACGTTGACGACTATTTCGACGACGAACGCCGCTACCCTGACTTTTCGGGCGAATTTGCCGTTATGCACGATTTCGGTAAAGCCAACAACGCCGTTGTGGCTATGTGGGAAAGAGCAAAAGCCGGAAGCGGAATTCCTATGACCTTAATATACGTTTTAATCGGCGTTGTCGGAATATTCGGAATTCTCATTGCAGGTTACGTCATAAAAGAAAAGGTGAAATTTCGCAAAAAAGTTGAAAAGATATAACTTAAAACCACAATAACGTACACTCTATTTTATAAAGAGTGCAAAAATCATTTAAGTTTAAAGCTAAAAAGCACGAAGATAATCTTCGTGCTTTTTAATACTTAACTAAATCGCTAATCTTTTTTACCTAATAAATTATGTTACTTAATTTACGTTATTTAATTACGTTTGAACGGTATTTTATTACGTTTGGTTTTTTTACCTATTAAATTAAATATAACCTAATCAAATTTAATTTAAAATTTAATTTAATCGGATTAGATTTTATTATATTTAACCTAATTAAACGACTATTTTATGTCTTATCTAACAAAGTTGCTTGTCGGTTTTGTCACTCGTAGTTTTTAAGCATTTCAACGATAACTTCAAACACTGTTGCCAAAGCGTCCTTATTGAGTGCGTCCACGCTATCCACTCTCGTGTGATAATAACGCGGTATGTCGTGATTCATCGCCGTAATCGAAGTTGCTCTAAGACCTTCTTGACAGAATGCCGCGCCGTCCGAAGCTCCGATAGGAATTCCGCCGTAAACGCATTTTACGCCAAGCAATTTTGCCGCATTCATAAAGTTTTCGCCGAGTTCCTTGCTCGTTTTTACTGTGTTGTTAAGATCTTTCAAATTAACCGACAAATGTTCGGTTTCGGTGATTGTATCGAGCGCATAAATATCGGTCGGAACGTTAAGACATTCGTCGCGGTGCGCTTTTGCCCACGCCTTAGAACCACGAAGTCCCGTTTCTTCCGAACCGGTCAGAATTACGCCGATTTTGGTATGTTCAAATTCGATTTTGTTGTCGTTTACGGCTTTTAAAATCGCCATTGCCGTAAGGCATCCGCTCAGGTTATCGTTTGCCCCGTCGACTACTATCGACTTATGAGAAAGGAAATACATCGAGAAAATCGCCGGAACAAACACAAGCGACGCAAAACAAAGATAAAGCCTTATGCCCATATCCAAATTGACGATAAACGTTACGCCCGCTTTCGGCAAAACTATCATGCTGTAAACAGCAATGGCGGTTATGTATACGATAGACAAAAAGCCGATTAAAACTGCCGCCGTCATAACTTTTCCGCCGAATTTGTAGTTTATCGTCCACTCTTTTGCGGCGTCCATATGTCCGCTGAAATATACCGCTCTTTTAACTTCGCCCTTAGGCATCTTCACGGCAGTCACGTTGTGCGACTCTTTTTTTGCATAAAACTTGTCAAAAGCCGTGCGATACATTATAAAAGTCGTGAGCATCGGTACTAACGCCAATATGACGAATACTATCGACATAAACGGCATAATGAAAAGGCATACGATACCTAACAACAAGAACGAAACGCTCCAAGGCGCCCAGCCGTAAAACGAATCGGGATGAACTTCAAAACTTTCCACTTTCGTTTCGTCGGAATAGTTTTTAAGCTCTTTTTCCAAATAATAGGCGGCTTCCTTTTCGCCGTCCGAGCCTGAAAATCTCG
>JAQYCY010000044.1:0-30359 GCA_028724485.1 Bacillota bacterium
GGAAGAGTTCAGACGACTTAATACGAGAATTAAACAACTCGAATGTAAAATGGGTATCAAATCGAACTGCGTGGAAAAGCACGTCGCCGAAAGCAAAGAATTTATTGCCGAAGCAGAAAAACCGCTTGACGGCAAAAACGATTGAGTTTAAAGTTATAGCGACAAGGAAATATTATGCTTAGAATTTACAACACTTTAACGAGAAGAAAAGAAGATTTCATTCCGCTCAGCGGAAGCAAAGTCAATATGTACGCTTGCGGCATTACGGTTTCGGGCGACGCGCACATAGGGCACGTTTATCAAGCGCTTATTTACGACATTATAAGAAAGTATCTTATAAAGGCAGGCTATGACGTAACCTATGCGAGAAACTACACCGACGTCGACGACAAAATCATCGCAAAGGCAAACGAGCTCAACGTAAAAGCGGACGTGTACGCCGCCGAGATGATTGAGAAAATCAACAAAGTTATGGCGGCTCTTGACATCGACGACCCCGATATATGGCTTAAAGCGACTTTGAATATCGACAACATAATCGATTTCGTCAAAAAGCTCATCGAAAAGGGACACGCCTATCCGACCGAGAAAGGCGACGTCTATTTCTCCGTCGAAAGTTTTAAAGGCTACGGAAAGTTGTCCAACAGAAAACTCGACGAGGCGCTTGACGGCGTAAGAATTGAAAATGACGACTGCAAAAAGAATGCGCTCGATTTCGCTCTTTGGAAAAGCGCAAAGCCAAACGAAATTTCGTGGGACAGCCCTTGGGGCAAAGGCAGACCGGGCTGGCACATCGAATGTTCGACTATGAATATGGTCGCTTTCGGCGAACAAATCGACATTCACGGCGGCGGCAGGGATTTGATTTTCCCGCACCACGAAAACGAGATTGCGCAAACCGAATCGCTTACCGGAAAACAATTCAGCAAATATTGGATTCACAACGGACTTATAAAGGTCAACGGTCAGAAGATGAGCAAATCGCTCGGCAATTCTATTTTGGCAACCGACTTGCTTAACAAATATAACCGTGAAGTCATAAAGTTTGCTTTGCTTTCGACAAACTATCGCAACGACATAAACGTCACCGACAATCTCTTTCCCGACGCGCAAAAGCATCTTGTCGATTTTAACAAGACGATTTCGGAAGCTACGGAAAGCAAAATTAAAATCGAAGGTGAAAACAAGACAATAGACGACGAGTTTAACGAAGCTATGGACGATGATTTTAACACGGCAAAAGCGCTTGCAAACTTGTTTGGCTATTTCAAGACGATAAAAGCAAAAATCAAAAACGGCGACTTAACGGCAGGAGCAGACATAAACCAAATCAAAAATACCTATTCGCTTTTGGGCATTTTCAAGACGGATGCAAACGAGTTTTTAAATAGCGTAAACGCCGAAAAGCAAAACGAAATTCCAAGCCAAGTGTTAGAGCTTGTCGAAGCGAGAAAAGCAGCAAAAGCAAATCGTGATTACGCTTTGGCGGACAGTATAAGAGCGGAGATTACAAAGCTCGGTTATAGTGTGCTCGATACTCGCGACGGTGTAAAAATCGAAAAGATTTAGCGCGATGGTTTCTTTACTAAAAAATTTCACAAAAACCTTTTACTATAGTAAAGGGTTTTTTGTTTTTAGAATTTCGTTGAACGGTTAAAACGGTTTAGTTTAATCACTTTAGCAATTATGAATTGCACTAAAAAGCAGTTTATTGCACAAAAAAGCGGTTTGTTACACAAAAAATCGGTTTATTGCACAAGCAATATTAAAGGATTTTGATATAAAAATTTTTGATATAAAGTTTTAAACCTATTTCAGACTTAAGTATTTTATGTTAAAATGGCGTTAGTAAGTCGCTTGCTAACGAAAAAGCCTATTGACTAAAACATAAAAACAGCGGCAAACGTTTTTAAGACAATAAAAGGAGAAACTATGGAAAGAATAATTATCGCAGGCGCAGGCATAGGCGGAATGACGCTCGCAGGCTTTTTATCAAAACAAGGTTATACGGTTGACGTGTACGAAAAGGCGGCAAGTCTTGACGAAATGAGATACGATTGGCACGATGACGTTGCCCCGAGCGTTTTTAAAGAACTCGGCTTTAATATGCCGAAAGAGAACGCTCCGAAAAACGATTGGACGTTTGTTTCGCCGTTCGATAAATCCAGACAGACAATGAAAACGCCCGTTGAAACTCGCGACCATTCGATAGAAAGACGACCGCTTAACAAAATGCTTTTTGACTTCGGCGGCAATGCGAATTATCATTTCGGCGCAGAAGTTCAAAGTTTGATTATCGAAGACGGAAAAGTGAATGGCATTGTCGTAAACGGCAAAGAAGAGCGAGCGGCGCTCACGGTCGACAGCTTAGGGCTTAATTCCGTTTTAAGAAACAGTTTGCCGAAGGAATTTAAAATTCAAAACGCAATCGGCGACAACGAAAAGTTTGTTGCCTATCGCGGATTTTTCAATCGCATCGAGGGCAAAGCGGACGAGAGCGAGCCGTCGAGAGTATATATGAAACACCTTGGCGAAAACGGCATTTCGTGGTGTCTTTTCGACCACGACCCAAAAAAGATGAACGTCCTTATCGGCAGGGTTGCTAAACTTAGCGACGAAACGTTTAACAGGGCAATGGCGGATCTGAAAGAGAAAAATCCTGCTCTTGGCGACACTCTTTTAAGAGGCGGTATAGTTTGTCAAATTCCTATTCGCTATCCTATATCGAGAATGATGGCAGACGGCTACGTTCTTATCGGTGACAGCGCATTTATGACAATTCCTATGTTAGGAAGCGGAATTGCATCGAGTATGGCGGCGGCAAAAATTTTATCCGACGTCATTGCCGAAAACAAAAAGTTTGACAAGGCAAGTCTTTGGGAGTATCAAGTCAGATGCTTTAAGCGTTTCGGCGCGGAGCATTGCGGCGTCGATTCCTTAAAAAGATTTTTGCTCGGTTTAAAAGACGATACTTTGGCGTGGGTGTTCGGAAGCGGATTGCTTAACGACAACGATTTAAAAAATGCGGCGGCAGGCAGACTTGTGACGATAAAACTTAAAGACTATCCCGAAAAACTCAAACACGCAAAAGGGCATTTCAAGGAATTGCTTTCGATGAAGTTTGCGCTTGATAGGTCTAACAAGTGTTATAAAAAAGCAAAGACAATACCGACAAAATTCAACGAGAAAAAAGTTTCAAAATGGCAAGATATGCTGGACGGACTTTTTAAGTAAAAATAGTTGCAATTTTAATTTAAATAATTTTGCCGCAAAATAAAGTGTAATTGAGTTAAAGCATAACGCTCGGCAAGGGACAGTTTAAGCATTGCCGTGAAGACGAGTAGTCGCAGATAATTGTTTAGTGAAAAGTCAAATTATAAAAACTTTTGCATATAGACTATGCCGAAACGGCGTCCGAATTTGCTTGCGACTTTTTTAAGCCTGCCGACAAGTTCATATCCGAATTTTTGGTGGAAGGAAATACTTTTTTCGTTTTCGTCCGAAATTTCGGCGACTATGCAATTTGCGCCGAAGCGTTTTGCGTCGCTCTCTAATTTTTTTAGACACGCCGAGCCTATTCCCATAGAGATAAATTTGGGATTTAAAAATATGGTGGTAGACAAAGTTTGCTCGAAACTTTTGAACGCATTGAAAGGGCTAAGAGAACAGAAACCAACGATAAGCCCGTTTAGGGTGACGGCATAAGCCGAAAGGTTTTCCGAACGTTTTAAAAGGGCAGAAAAAAACTCGTCGGGCAACACCGAATTTGCAAAAAGCGAAGTGTCGGTTTTTGCCCAATAGTTCAATATATCCATAACGGCGGCAGAATGTTTAAACCTTAGCGGCTCGAATGCTATTTCCATTAGTCAACCTGAAACATTTTGTTTTTCATCATATAGTGATTGAAATCATTTCCGCTAAGACCTTGCGTTTTGCGATCACGCATTGGCTTTGCGGGCGAACCTACGACAAGCGTATACGGTTCGACGGATCTTGTTACGATACTTCCCGTTCCGACTATTGCGCCTTCGCCGATTTTTACGTTTGGCAAAACAGTCGATGCGGTGTAAACTTTTGCATAGTCGGCAATTTCGACAGGTCCGTACTCTCTTGCCTCGTGGTCGCCCTCCGAGTGGGAGTGAGTAAACACTTTGACGTATTCGGTGACGATTGACCAATCGCCGAATTTAATTCCGCCCTTTGAGTCGAAATAACAGCCGTGGTTCCACGAAACGTTTTTGCCTACCTCGATATTTTGTCCGAAATTAAAACGGCAACCTTCGTTTGCTACAAATCCGTCGCCGCATTTTTTGAATAGCTTTTTTGCAATTATCTGCCTGAACGGGATTGCAAAAGCTACGTTTATGCCAAGCGGAGTGCGGTCGATTGCCTCCCAAAGAATATGCAGATTGCGTTGCTGTTTTGTATACGGAATTTCATCCGAAAGAGGCATACAGTCGTTCCAAAGCACGAAAGAATCGATAAGCTCTTCGGTGTAACCGTTAATACCGATAAGCTCAAAAATCTTCACTGTGTTTTTTGCGTCAAGCCCTTCATCGATAAGATTTTTTATTTTGGTAAGTTTTTCATCTAAAACGTTCATTTGTTACTCCTTATTTCAACCGCCATTATAAAACGCAAAAAGACAAAAGTCAAACGCGCAAAACTTTAAAAGCAATTTTATACACGCTTAAGTAAAACGATAATAAAAGGTGGCAATAACTATAAAAATATGATATAACAATGTGGTGATTGAACAAAAGGACAAATAAACAAAAATGGGGCAAAACCGCAGAAGCAAAAAACCAAAGCGGCATAGCCTAAGCCTAAGGCAAAGCAAAATCAAAGAGGCATAAAAAACCAAAGCGACGATAAGTCAAGGCGTCAAAAGCCAAAGCGGCGGTAAGGGATTAAATAAAATCAAGCGACAAGTATATTGCTAAGGAGAATACTATGTTACACAAAATGCGAAAAGACGAGTTTGAAAAGGTTTATGATATTTTGCGTCGTTCTTTTCCCGTTGACGAAAGGCGAACGATAGACGAAGAAAGACAACTTTTGTCAAATCCCATATTCGATATTTTGGTGTGGAAATCTTGCGGCAACGACGAAGTAAAGGGATTTATTTCAATTTACCGAATTAACGGCTATTGTTACGTGGAGCATTTTGCAATAAGCGAAGAATATCGCGGTGAGGGAATAGGCAAGTCGGTTTTGGACGAGCTGATAAAAAGCGAAGAAAAAATTTGCTTAGAAGTCGAGCCGCCAAACACAGAGATAGCCAAACGACGCATAGAATTTTATCGTCGAAACGGCTTTTATTTAAACGAATATCCGTATATTCAACCGCCTATTTCAAAAGGGACGAAAGCTATTCCGCTTTTAATTATGACAACGGGCGGCGCAATAGACGAAAAAGAATTCTTACACATAAGAAAAGAATTGTATAGCAAGGTATACCATATATAATCTAAAAGCAGTTTAGTAAAAAGCATTTATGACAAACTAAAATCGATTTAATTTAATAATAGGCGGTTTAAAAGATATAAAACAAGTAACAAAAGTTGCTCGACATAGTCGTAAAATCACAAACAAAAAACCGACAAGACTTAGCTTATCGGTTTTGGCAGGAGTAGTAGGGATCGAACCTACACCGAAGGAGTCAGAGGCCTTCGTGCTACCACTACACCATACTCCATCGCTTCGACGGCTTTATTATAAAACAGAAACTTGCATTTGGCAATCACTTTATGAAAATTATACTTTAAATCGATAAACTCTTTTGCTTGACATAAAATGACTATGCAATTAAAATTTACAATAAAGGAAGTTAATATGAAAGCAATAGTTTCAGTTTTAGGAAAAGACAAAAAAGGCATAATCGCCAAAGTATCAAACGCTCTTTTTAAGAGCGACTGCAACATTTTGGATATTTCGCAAACCATCATGCAATCAAACTATTTCACAATGCTTATGATGGTCGAAACGGGCGAAAAAACCATTTCGGAAGTAAACGAAGTATTAAACAAAATCGCAGACGAAATGGCGGTTGAAATCAGAATTCAACACGAAAACATTTTCACTTCGATGAATTCGATTTAGGTGGTTTATGATTCAAAACGATATTATACAAACCATTGAAATGATAAAGGACCAACACCTCGATATAAGAACGATAACCGTTCACATCTCGCTTTTCGATTGCATAAGCGACGACGTGGAAACGGTTTGCAAAAAGGTGTACGGCAAGATTTTAAGCAAAGCCGGAAAACTTATCGAAGTTGCGAACTACATTCAAAGCAAATACGGAATTCCGATTGTAAACAAGCGTGTTTCGGTGACGCCGATAAGCCTTATCGGTGCGGCAAGCGGCGGCTATCGCCAAATCGGACTTACGTTAGATAAGGTTGCAAACGAAATCGGCATCGACTTTATCGGCGGCTATTCCGCACTCGTCCAAAAAGGTATGACCGACAGCGAAAGGGAATTTATAAAGACAATTCCTTACGTTCTCAAAAATACGTCCAAGCTGTGTTCGTCGGTCAATATCGGTTCGACGAAAGCAGGCATAAATATGGACGCCGTAAAACTTGTGGGCGAAGTCGTAAAAGAAACGGCGGAACTTACGGCGGACGACGGCTGCATAGGATGCGCAAAATTCGTTGCGTTTGCGAATGCGGTTGACGATAATCCGTTTATGGCAGGTTCGTTCAACGGCGTCGGCGAAGGCGATATGGTCATAAACGTAGGCATATCAGGTCCGGGAGTTGTAAAGACTGCGCTAACGCACGCAAAGGGTAAGCCTTGCGACGAAATGGCAAACGTCATAAAAAAGACGGCGTTCAAAATCACGAGAGTCGGCGAACTTGTTGCAAGAGAAGCGGCTGAAATGCTCGGCGGAACGTTTGGAATAGTCGACCTTTCGCTTGCGCCTACTCCTAATCGCGGTGACAGCGTTGCGGAAGTCATTGAAGAAATGGGACTTAGCAGCGTAGGCATTCCGGGAACGACGGCTTGCCTTGCAATGCTTAACGACGCAGTCAAAAAGGGTGGCACTATGGCAAGCGCACACGTCGGCGGATTGTCGGGAGCGTTCATTCCGGTCAGCGAAGACCTTGGAATGATTGACGCCGTAAATCGCGGAGCGTTGTGTATTGAAAAACTCGAAGCCATGACGGCGGTTTGCTCGGTCGGACTCGATATGATTGCAATAGCGGGCGATACGCCTGCCGAAACGATTTCGGCAATCATTGCCGACGAAGCGGCAATCGGCGTAATCAACAACAAAACGACAGCGGTCAGAGTTATTCCCGTTATCGGCAAAAAAGAAGGAACGATTGAGTTCGGCGGACTTTTGGGACATGCTCCGATTATGCCGATTAAAAACGGCGACAGCTCGGCGTTCATAAATCGCGGCGGACGAATTCCTGCTCCTATGCACAGCTACAAAAATTAAAGAATACGCTTTTAAGTTTCGGCTTAAAAGCGTTTTTTCTTTGTGCGATAGTGTTAAAAACAATGCTATAAACAAATAAGGCGATTGTTTTTAAGACGAAAAACTTGCAAAGACCAAAAGACAAATCAAGCAAAAAACAGTCAAAAACAAACGAAAAAACGTGAAAATCGACAGAAAAAATATATTTTAAAAATCGAAATTTTCATTTGACAGCCATAAATTGCGGTGTTATAATCGGTAGCATACTTTAAGATAAGAGCATAATTTAGTTGATTGGAGGTTTAAGCGATATGGAATACTTCACAGTGTTATTGCCTCTCGCAATGATTTTATTTTTATCAAAGCTTTTCAGCATAGGCTGTAAAAAGATAGGGCTTCCGCAAGTTGTCGGTATGCTTATTGTCGGAATCCTGTTAGGCTGTATAAAATATATACCAAATCAACAAGTCTTTACGGGAACAACGCTCGAAGGTCTTTCGTTTATAGGAAAAATCGGCGTTATTCTCATTATGTTTTCCGCAGGTATCGGAACGGATATCAAACAGATTAAAGCAACGGGCAAAGCGTCCATTGTCATTACGACGCTCGGCGTTTTAGTTCCGCTTGCATTCGGCTTTTTGGTCGCGTGCGCGTTCAACGGTGGCTTTAAAGACTGGTCCAACAAAACCGTTTTGTCAAACGTCTTTTACGGCGTAATTCTTTCGGCAACGTCGGTCAGCGTTACCGTTGCAACTCTCAAAGAACTCGGCAAACTTCAAAGCAAAGTCGGAACGTCTATCGTTTCGGCGGCAATCATCGACGACGTAATAGGCGTTGTATTGCTTTCGCTCATAATCGGATTGTCCAAAGGAAATGCCAGCGACGCAGGCAAGTCAACGGGCTTTGTCATTTTGTACACGGTGCTTTTCTTTGTTGCGGCAATCGGCATCGGCATACTCATAAGACTTTTGTTCAAATGGCTCGAAAAGAAATGGCCGCACAACAGGCGAGTCGCAATCTGGGGATTTGCGCTTTGCTTCTTCTATGCCTTTGCGGCAGAGAAGTGGTTCGGAGTCGCTGACATAACGGGCGCGTATATGGCAGGACTTATGTTGTCGGGACTTAAAGAGTCGAACTATATCGACAGAAAAGCGGACGTCAACTGTTATATGATTTTTGCTCCTGTTTTCTTTGCAAACATCGGCATAAATACCGATTTCAGCGGAATGACGGGAACGGTTGCGGCTTTTGGAATATGTTACGTTTTTGTGGCAATGATAGGCAAGGTCATCGGTTGCGGAGCAGGCGCATTGATGTGCAAATACAGCTTTAAAGACTCGATGGCGGTCGGCGTCGGAATGATGGTCAGAGCGGAAGTCGTTTTGGTTTGCGCACAAAAGGGCGTTGATTGCGGAATGGTCGATCCTGCTATTATGCCTTTTGTGCTTATCTTGATTATCGTTTCGAGCTTACTTGCGCCACTTATTTTGAAACTGTTTTACAAAAACGAAAAAGTCGAGCCGCAATTCCTTGACGGAGCGATGCCGAACGTTTCCGAAAATACTGCGTTGCCAAACGACAGCGAGCGCATAAGAGTTGTCACAAGCGAAAACCAACTCGACCATGATTTTTCCGAACACGCCGAAGAACCGAAGCAAGACGAAAAAGAAGATTAGTTGACAAAAAATCTAAGCGGGAAGAAGGAAGAAATTCAGAAAACAAATCAATTTAAAAATCGAACTTAAAAAACTTTAAATATCGGATTGTATAAATCGATAGCGATAGCAAAATCGAAGCATACGCAAATAACATAAAGCAAAGCTAATCATAAAGTAAAACTAAGTTCAAAACAAATGTAAAAAAAAGTCCGACGGCGATAAATACACCGTCGGGCTTTCCTTTTTTAAGAAGAAATTATTTAAAATATCTGTTGTAAAGACCTTGGAATGCTTTTCCGTGACGAGCCTCGTCACGAGCCATTTCGTGAACGGTGTCGTGAATAGCGTCAAGATTTAATTCTTTCGCTCTCTTTGCAAGGTCGGTTTTGCCCATAGTTGCGCCGTTTTCGGCTTCTATTCTCATTTCGAGATTTTTCTTGGTGCTGTCGGTAATGACTTCGCCGAGAAGTTCTGCAAATTTTGCGGCGTGTTCCGCTTCTTCATAAGCAGCCTTTTCCCAATAAAGTCCGATTTCCGGATAACCTTCGCGGTGTGCGACTCTTGCCATAGCAAGATACATTCCGACTTCGGTACATTCACCGTTAAAGTTTGCCCTGAGATCGTCGATGATATCTTGTCTTGCGCCTTTAGCAACGCCGACGGCGTGTTCTGCCGCCCAACTCATAGCCGAGTCTTGCTTTACGAATTTCTCCGCAGGGGCTTTGCATTGCGGACATTGCTTTGGCGGTTCGGTTCCTTCATAAACGTAACCGCATACTGAACATACAAATTTTGCCATAGTTTTATTCTCCTTGAATTTTAATTTATTTAAAAACTTATTTTTTGTGTGCCGAGTTTAATTAGGGCTTTACGTAGTTTGCTTTCATCGCTTTTTGACGTCTATCGGTCTTTGCAGTCTTTGCATAGTCCTACAAAGATTACGTCGGCTTGCACAATCGAAACCTGATGCTTTTGCGCAGTCAAGTCGACGATTTGTTGCACTTCATCAAAATCGAGGTCGAAACATTCGCCACAACGCTTGCAATAAAAGTGAGAGTGATTTTTGACCGTTTTGTCAAATCTGTCGGGGCGGTCGGGGACGACAATCTTTTTGATTTTACCCGATTCCGAAAGCTGATTAAGATTTCGATAAACGGTTCCCAAACTTACCGACGGAAGCTGTTGCTTCACTCTGCCGTAAATCGTTTCGGCGGTAGGGTGGTCGCACGAGTTTGACACCACGTCGAATATAATTTCTTTTTGTTTTGTTGAACGCATTTCCATAATCTTATATATTTTTTACTGTCGGCAGATAACTTGTTTGATTTTCAAATCGCTTCATTAAACGCAATTTAACAAAACGTGTAAACCAAATGTAGCGAAAAATTATTATTAGTAATAATTCCTATTGGCAATATAGCACAGCCGCAAGCCAATGTCAACAAAAATTTTAAAATAATAAAAAATAAAAATGGTACAATCAAGAAATGAAAAGGGAAAAAACGTGGTTTTAAAAATAGAAGCCAAATCAAAAAATATGGTTTTAATAAACAAGTCAAAATATTAAAGACGGTTTTTAAAAGAGAAGTAGAACAAATAAAGCGGTTTTAAAACAAACAGAAAACTAAAAAAAGAGAAAACAAACAGAAAAAACTAATAAAAACGACGAATAAAAACCAAATAAAAACTTTTCCGAAAAAAGCAAGCGTAGGAGATGAAAAAACAAATAGAAAAACCTTTATATGGAATCAAACATACTTTTATTTTTAAAGACTTTAACGAAATCAATACTTAACGATTTCGAGAGTTTTGTTTTCTCTCACTATCATAAAAGCGACGCCGTTTATTTCGTCAAGGCTTATTTGTCCAATGCTTCGACTGTCATGCGAAACGTTGCGGTTGTCGCCCAAAAGATAGACGTAGCCGTTTTTCACAGTGAACTCATCTACCTGCAACGGCGAAAAGCCCGAATACATAATTTTGTTTTCTTTGCTTAAATATTCGCCGCTTTCTTTTACGCCGTTTACGTAAAGGACGCCGTCCACGATTTTAACTTTATCTCCGCCAACTGCGACGGCTCGTTTTATCAAGGTTTTGTTTTCGCTTGCTATCGTTGCCACAACTATATTGCCGCGTTTGACTTTTTTAACTTTATCTACGATGACTTTGTCGCCGTCGGTATAATCGTTATCTTTGCCGCCGCTTAGATACGGGAGCATAGACGTGCCGTCAACGATGAAAGATTCGGTGACGACAGCAAGAGCAATAACCACGGCAAGAAGAGCAACCAAAAAAACGGAAATAACAATCGTTGCGGTTAATTTCCGTTTATTTTTTTTCGGTTCTGAAATTTCAAGTTCTTCAAATTCGTTCATAAAAGTATTATATCCAAATTATGTTGTTTAATATAACGCCTGCAACGTTTTTGAAAACGGTGATTTGCGTATCGGCAAACAGACCGAGCGGTTTGCCGTCATCCGATTTGAAATCGGACGGAGTGAGTAAAACTTTTTGCCAGCGTTCGCCGCCTTTTAGCGAGCATTTCGCAACGTACGACGCACCCGTATAAATAGAAGTGAGCTGAATTCTGATATCGCGTTGCGACGGACTGTAAAAGTCGATTTTCAAAATGCTTGCCTTGTCTTTTGCAAAGTCAGACTTCATAAGATTGTTTGTCGTAAGATATCCGCTGTCTACGCTTACGCCTTTTATTCCGAAAGGACCCTTTTTAAGTTTAAGGTCGTCTTCGTCAACGATAACGGAGAAAGTTCTCGGTGCAAAACTTGCAATACCTTTTTTGTTTGTATAAACAATTCGGTTGCTTTCGATGACGGCGGGCGCTTGTTTTACTCCGTCAAACTTATCTCTCGAAATCGAAGTTATAAGCGTGGAAACGACCACTCCGTTGAATGTTACGTTTGCAAAAGCCGACAGCTTTTCGTTGTTGTCGAAAGGAACGACGTCGTAAACATGCTTGAAGCCGTCCGTTTTGCTTTCAACAAGCGAAAACCAATCTCGTATCGGGGCAGGAGCATTGTCATACGAAATAAAAGTTTCGATGCAATCGCAATCGGAATTAGTATCTACCGTCAAAGTCAGTTTGTCGCCGTCGACATTAAACGCTATGGTAGGTAGCGGCAATTTTTCTGCATCCGACTTAAATGCCGAGTTTGCCCATTTAAGCAAGCCTAAAAAACAGTCTTTTGAGAGTTGTTTGTTTGTTCTCGGTGAAATGCACAAAATCTTAGACGATGAAGATATGCCCGCCATAATTTCGTTCGCTTTATCAATGCACGCAAAGTCGTTGTTGGTACTGGTTGCGTAGGCGATAGGACAAGAAATGAAATGCGCATAAGTTTCAGGGCAGATGCCCGAAACCCAAGCTCTTTCTTCTTCAGACTCTGAAAGGGAGGTATCCTTTTTGCCGTAATTGTTGTAGCCGCAACCCATAACAGGCATAGCCGCATGGACTCTGCCGTCGATGCCTGCTACAATCCAAGCAAGTTGCGCGCCGTGTACGTAGCCGACTAAGTTAATTTTTTCGTTGTCGACAAGGGTTTGCTCGCCGATTAAAGTGATGGCGCGTCTTGCGATTTTCGACCACACAAACCAAGGCGTAACTCTTGCCGATTCGCCCATATATCCGAGATTATTCTTTGCGTTTTCATAAGATGCAAATTTTAACGATTCGGGGAAAGACGTTCTCGTTTCGCGCGACGTGACAAAACCTGCGTAATCCAAAATAAAGACGACGTAACCGTTTTTTACAAAGAGTTTTTCAATTTCGTCAAAGGCGGTATTTTCGCTGAGATTTGCGAGAAAAAGAACGGCGGGACGTTTTTCATTCAGGTGTTGGTCGTGAATCATTTTGCAATAGGCTCTGACCTTGCCGTCGGCGACAGTTTCCGCCGTGAAAAACATTTCCGTTTCCAGACAATCGTTTTTTAATTGACACTTTTCGACGTATGTTTCAAGCGGCTCCTTAACAGGGTTGAAACTTTCCCATACTTCCGTAGGCGTCATAAATTTAATTTCCATAGGTAGATTATACAACGAATAATTAGTCAAGTCAATTTTTATCTCGAATGATAAAAAAATTACCGAGTGGTAAAAAACGGACTTTAAAAGCAAAATCCGACGCATAAAACCGAGTGCATAAAGCTGTAAATAAGGCGAGTCGGCGTTATGTTAAATCGGAAGAAAAATAGGCAGAAAACGTAAAGCTAAACGGAAAGCAAAAAAACGCAAAGCCGAGAAGAAAAGAAAAGGGCGAAAAGAAAACAAAAAAAACGGATAGGTAAAAAAGCATAGACAAAAGAAAAACGCATAGACAAAAAGCGAGAACCTTTCGGCGGTACAATGAATATTATATAAAAGTTTTGGAGGTGGTTATGGACTATCTTTTGCCAGATGACGACACAATGGAAAAAATGGCGGCGGAATATGCGGCAATAAGGCGAAACGCTTCTGTTTTATCAAACGGCGAAAAAGCAGAGAGAGCGTGTGTTGACGACATAGAAAAAATCGCGCCGAAGGCAACGGCGATGAAAAACAAAAACAACGAAACCGAAAACGAAATATCAAACGGAAGCGAAAACTCCGCTTCGAACGACGATACGCAACTCGGCAGCGACTTGCCGAGAAACACGCCTGAAAGCAACGACGAAACGTCCTTGACGGAACAAAATCCGAAGTTTAACCGCCGAGTAAGAAACACTATGGTGATACTTATGCTTTTAAGATCGCTTAGAGATTAAGCCGAATTTCGAGTAGGGTTTAGCATTAAAACATAAAACGACAGCATTGCAAAAACTCGTAAACGTTTTGCAGATATGTGTAGCATTAAAACATAATTAAAACATAATTAAAACATAATTGATAGCATTACAGCCGCCTAAAAGGCGGCGTATATTTTGCTACAAACTAACTTTTGACAAGCGAAATTTCAACTTCGGGTTTAAACTGTGTAGAGTCTAAAACGTGCGACAAGTCGGCGCTAAGTCCTTCGCTTTGCCAAACGAGATTTTTAATCATAAGGAAATCGGAGCCGCTTGATTTTGAAAGATTGAAAGCGTCGCTGAGTTTGTTTTCAAGTTCTTGTTTGAGTTTTTTCGTAAACGTTTCTTTAAATTCTTTCGACAGCAAATATTCGCTGAAATTTACGCTTTCGATTTCTTTTATAGCA
Organism: Bacillota bacterium; assembly: GCA_028724485.1. Classification (GTDB taxonomy): domain Bacteria; phylum Bacillota; class Clostridia; order Christensenellales; family CAG-917; genus CAG-917. The sequence goes on from JAQYCY010000044.1 coordinate 14,279, forward strand.
ACGTCGGCAGACAGTTTCGCCGAAACCTTGTTGTTTTCGTATTTCATTTTGGTTTTAGATTTTACGATTTGATATTCGATTTTATAATCATCGTAAACAATCGACAAATTAGCTTCCGAAATCTGCTTGCGAATAAGGTTGACCGCGCCGACAGCGTTTTCGTCAAGTGTAACTATCGAGCCACCTTTTGTCACGGCGAAGTTGCTTTTCAAATCGGGCGCAACGTATTTGCCGTTACCTTTTGAACTTGACAAAATCGAATCGTCACTTAGTTCTATCGGTCTACAAACGGGGACAAGCACTGTTTCCGATTTCGAAGAGTAGTCGGTTAAAAACGTATTGATGTGTGTTTTTGTGACAAGTCCGCGTTTTTCGGTGAGCAATCTCGATTGAAGATAAAACGTCATTACGTCGGCGGTCGGAACTCTCAGTTTCATAATGCTTTCGGGAGCGTCGTCAGTTGCGACAAGCACTGCGTTTAGCGGCAAAAGCCAGCTTGTCGTAAGGTTTACGAGATAGCTGTCGGGGCCGTGCAGAAGAGCAACTTTTGACAGCATAACTATGTTGCAGTGTGCAAGCGACAAAACGTGTCCCGTTTTTGAACCGATATTGTTCAGAGCTTCCGAAACGGTGGTCGCTTTGTCCGTAACCGTCGCGAACGTGTCCGCGCTCGAACTTTCCGACGCACCGCCCGACGACGGCGAAACGATTTGTGCGGTGACGACGTAGTTTACGCCGTCATAATCGATACCTAACATACAAACAAGGTTTCTTTCCGAAATGGAAAACGTGCTGACCGTTCTTCCGAGAAAGGTTAATACGACGACGAAAATTATAATGATCAAAGATTTAAATTTGAACGCTTTTCGCATTTTTTCTCCTTTTTATTGCAAGTATTATGACCAGCAAAATAGGCAGAACCGTTACAAGCCCGAACATAACGTAGCCGAAAACTCCGACTGCGTTTTCGATTATTACGTCATATCGTTTGATTGCGACGTAAGGTATGATTAAAGCAAGTACGGAAAACATGGTGACAACGGAACGCTTTTTGACTATTCTGCATCCTGCTTCCGTCATTGCCCAGAACACCAGACCGCCTTCGATAAATCCGCCGATTGTCCAAGGAACGATGCTCAGCCATTGAAGTCGTCCGAGTACCGCAGACAGCTGATTGAATACGGAAAGGTTTACAAGTATATTGTCGGCAATCGCCAAAGCGTCGCCGAAAATGGCAATGGACAGCATAGTGATTATACAAATCAAAGCGTAGCTAATGCCGATAAAAATCGGAAGGACGCCCTTTTTGCTTTTTTTGATTTTGACGAATAAAAACGGCAAAGCGTCGCCAAACCATAAACCGTAACCGAAACCGCTTTTGAATATGGTGAGAGAGTCGGTCGCCAAAAACGGTTTTAAGCGTTCGAAGTTGAAATCCGCATCAAGGAACGCAAGAAGCAAAAACAAGCATACTCCCGAAAAGAAAACGAAAAATTCTCCGCAACGGGCAATCGAGCGTATTCCCTTTATTGCAAGATACGCAATCGGAGTCACAAGCGTAATTATGACGATGTAAAGCGAAATCGAGTCGAACATAAAGTTCGTTACGAAGTTTGCCATAAACGCAAGAAAGACGAAGAGTTTTGCAAAGAAAAAGAAATACAGCGCAACGCAAACGGGATATCTGATTTTCGACTTGTCGAGCAATTCTACGCCGCCACGTTCGACAAAAACGTAGACAAGGCAAAACAAAACTATTTCCACAAGCGTCATAAAAATCATAGCCAAAAATACCGAAGTCGAAATATCTCTTGCCCACAGCGCAGGAAGAGAAGACAACTTTACGGCAGTTGACGAAAGAAATATTAAGATTGCCATCTGGCGAGTGTAGATAGTGTTGTCTTGCATTATTTTCTCCTACGGTTGTGATTTGGAAAAGACAAGGGTCTTGTCTTTTGATTGACGTTGAGCGACTTTAATAGTCCGTCCTTTAAGTCGGACGAAACGATAGGGGCGAACGGCGCGGCAAACGGCGTGCCGTAATTGTTTATCGAAACGATATAGCAAACCGTCATAATGGTGGCAATCAAAAGTCCGTAAAGACCTAAGACGGCGGCTATGCAAACGAAGATTGTTCGCAGCATAGATATGACGTTTACTTGGCTCGGCACGCAGAATATGCCGATTGACGACAGCGCGATAATTAGTACGGCAGGGGACGAAATAAGCCCTGCCTTGACTGCTGTATCGCCAAGAACGATTGCACCGACGATAGAAAGCGAAATGCCCAAAAATCTCGGCATACGAATCGACGCTTGATTTAGTATTTCAAACAAAAGCAAAACGAGCAAGATTTCGATTTGCGGCGGAAAAGGAATTCCGTTTGTTGCGTTAAGCAAAGTTATCAAAAACTTTAAAGGCAACAAATGGAAATGGAACGTTTCAAACGCAACGTATGCGGCAGGCAGAAAAATCGTAAGCAACATTCCGATAATTCGGAATATTCTGATAAGCGACGCGCGCCAATCGTTGCTGTAATAGTCGTATGCGTCCTGCATAGCCTCGAACAACAAAAACGGCACGGTGAGTACCGACGGCGAGCCGTCCACTATGATTGCTATTCTGCCTTCTAAGAGTTTTGCGGCAACGACGTCGGGTTTTTCGGACGAGCCGACTTGTGTAAAAAGACTGTACTTGTTTTCGCAAAGATATTGTTCGATATAATAGCTGTCCAATATACCGTCCGTCTTAATTTTTGAAATACGCTCTTTAACCGTCGAAATTATAGTCTTATCCGCAATTCCGTCGATATAACAAACGGCAACCGAAGTATGCGTTTGTTCGCCGACGCTCATATTCGTGATGACCAATTTTTCCGATTTAATTTTACGACGGATAAGAGTTGTGTTTGCTTTTATATCTTCGATAAACCCTTCGCGAGGACCTCTCAGCACGCTTTCTGTCGGCGGCTCGGTGATGCCACGCATAACGGTTTGTCTTAGCGGAAAGCAAAAACAACCCTCGGCTCCGTCTATCAAAAGGACAACGTCCCCTTTTGCGATATGCGCCAAAACGTCGCCAAGTTCAACCGAAACGTCAATGACTTCGGGGAACGGCAAGTTTTTCAAACAGTCGTAAACGGGAACAGACAAAGTAGTTCCCGTCAGACTGCTAAGAACGTCTCTTGTCAAAATATCTTTATCGACAAAGCCGTCCAGATAGCAAACGGCAGCCGCGCCTAAATTGACGTCAAAGTTTTTGACGATAAGGTCGTCGCTGTCCGAATATGCGTTTTTTACGTCGTTAGTCAGTTTTTCAAGTTCTACTGTCATAATTATCCTCGACTTATCTTTTTTCAATTTAGGGAAAATATGCAACGCTATGAAAATAGAAATTAAATTGTAAAAGGGAAAGACAAAGTAAGGTGCAAACGGCAAAGCAAAGACCGTTCGTCAAAAATAAAGGTTGACTAAAAAAGCCGATTAGCGATAAATCGTAAGCTGCGACAAAAGCTAAAAACGCAAACCCAAAGACCGGAAACGAAAGGAAGAAAACGCTTGCTTTAAAACGCAAAAAACGGAGAGCAAGCAATTGAACAAGGACGAAATGCTCATTTTTATCTGTTGCAGAGTTTTACCCCCGAAAGCGAACGGCTATAAGCGACAATTTAATTTCAATTTCTTGACTATTTTTAGGCTTGATACTAAAATATTTTATATGGAAAAAATCATTGACATACACGCGCATATCTATCCTGAAAAAATAGCAAGAAAAGCTGTCGAGTCTATAGGCTCGTTTTATGATATTTCTATGGTGGGCGGAAACGGCACCAGCGAGGGCTTGCTTTGCAGCGGCGGCAAAATCGGCGTCGAAAGATACGTCGTTCATTCGACCGCAACAAAACCCGAGCAAGTTCAATCTATAAACAATTTCATAAGCGGCGAATGTAAACTTCACAGCGAGTTTATCGGTTTTGCTACTTTGCATCCCGATATGGACGAAGAGGCAATCGCATCGGAAGTCGAAAGAATAAAGGAACTCGGTCTTAAAGGCATAAAACTTCATCCGGACTTTCAACGGTTTTTTATAGACGAGGACAGAGCGGAAAAGATATATAGACAAGTCGAAGGAAAGTTGCCTATTCTTTTTCACACGGGCGACCCTCGATACGATTTTTCGTCACCGCTCAGAATGAGTCGTGTCGCAAAGCGGCATAAAAACCTTATTTCAATCGGCGCGCATTTCGGCGGTTATTGTCGTTGGGATGAAGTCGAAGTATACAAAGGACTTGACAATATGTTTTTTGATACTTCAAGTACGTTGTTTAGGCTAAGTCCCGAAAAAGCGAAAAACATAATGAATATGCTCGGCATTGAAAAATTTATGTTTGGTGTAGATTTCCCTATGTGGGAACACGACACAGAGCTTGAAAGGTTTTACGGTTTAAGGCTAACTAGCTCGGACAACGAAAAAGTGCTTTATAGCAATGCAATTCGTTTTTTGCGTCTTACCGGCGCAATCGATTGACAAAACTTTAAGGTTAGTTTATTATCTAATAGTGAAAACGATATCAAACCAAAAGCGAATATGCCACGCCAAATTGCGGGTTAGCCCGTGACTTGGCGTATTTTAATTTTATGGAGATAGTATGAAACCTTTGTATGAAAACCCACTTTGCACAAGATATTCGTCAACCGAAATGCAAACAATCTTTTCAGACGACGTTCGTTTCGGTCTTTGGAGAAGGCTTTGGCTTGCCTTGGCGAAATCGGAAAAAGCGTTAGGGCTCGATATAACCGACGAGCAAATAGCGGAACTTAGCGCGCATCTTGACGATATCAATTACGAAGACGCTTTGGCGAAAGAAAAAGAAATTCACCACGACGTAATGAGTCACATCTATGCGTTGGGACTTTTATGCCCGAAAGCCAAACCGATAATTCATTTAGGCGCGACAAGTTGTTTTGTAACCGACAACAGCGAGCTTATTATGATGTACCGCGCACTTAAACTCGTAAAGGAAAGACTTATAAAGGTGATAAAAAATCTTTCGGATTTTGCGCTCGAATACAAGGATATGCCGACGCTCGGTTTTACGCATCTTCAAGCGGCGCAACTTACGACGGTTGGAAAAAGAGCCACGCTCTACGTTCAGGAACTTATGATGGACCTTGAAAACGTTAATAGCTTGTTGGAGAATTTTAAACTTAGGGGAATTAAAGGCACGACGGGAACGCAAGCAAGTTTCTTAGAGCTGTTCAACGGCGACCACGAAAAAGTAAAACGTCTTAACGAAATGGTTGTAGGGGAAATGGGCTTTAAAAACTATTTTGCCGTTTCGGGACAAACCTATCCGAGAAAATATGACTTTTTCATTTTGTCAACGCTTTCGGGTATTGCGCAAAGCGCGTCTAAATTTGCAAACGACCTTAGAATTTTGCAAAGCAAAAAGGAAATGGAAGAACCGTTCGGTAAAAAACAAGTCGGCTCTTCCGCTATGGCATACAAACGCAACCCGATGCTAAGTGAAAGAATTTGCGCTCTAAGCCGATATCTTATCAGTCTTCCGCAAAACCCTGCCATGACTTCTTCGACGCAGTGGTTTGAAAGAACGCTCGACGACAGCGCAAATCGCAGACTTACAAACAGCGAAGCGTTTTTAACCGCCGACTCCATTTTGCTTTTGATGGACAAAGTTACAACGGGAATGGTTGTTTATCCTAAAATCATCGAAAAGCACGTCGGCGAGGAATTGCCGTTTATGGCAACGGAAAATATACTTATGGATTGTGTTAAGGCAGGGGGTGACCGTCAGGCTTTGCACGAGGCAATAAGAGAGTGCAGTATGGAAGCGGCGGCGCACGTCAAAATAGACGGACTTGAAAACGACCTTATCGAAAGACTTAAAGCAAAAGATGCGTTTAAGCCGTTTAAAGATTTGATTGATAAAGCAATGGACGCAAGGCTCTATATAGGCAGAGCAAGCGTACAAACGGAAGAATACGTTTCGGGCGAGGTTTTACCTGCCCTTGAAAAGGAGAAAAAATGAACACAGCAATAGTCGGAATCAACTGGGGTGACGAAGGCAAAGGCAGAATGGTTGACCTTTTGTCGAGCGACTACGACGTCGTAGTTCGCTATCAAGGCGGAAACAACGCAGGCCACACCGTTATCAACGAAAAGGGTAAGTTTATTTTGAATTTGCTCCCGTCGGGTATACTTCGCGACGAAGTAACGTGCGTTATGGGCAGCGGTATGGTCATTGACCTTAAACACTTGTCGGGCGAAGTCGCAAGACTAAAAGAGGGCGGTATAAACGTAACGCCACGCAATCTTGTCATATCCGACAGAGCCGTTATATGTATGCCTTACGACGTTATGCAAGACTGTCTCGAAGAAGATAGGCTTCAAGGCAAAAAGTTCGGTTCGACACGCCGCGGAATAGGACCTGTCTATTCGGACAAGTATATGAAAAAAGCCGTTCACATGGGCGACCTTATTTACAGCACGACGTTAGAGCAAAAAGTACGCGACCTTGTAGAATGGAAAAATCTTCTTTTCAAGAGTTACGGCGTTGAGATAAACGTTGACGAGATGATTGACTACTTAAAAACGTACGGAAAGGAATTTGTGCCTTACGTTCGGGACACGAACGCATTTTTAAAGCAAGCGCAAAAAGAAAAGAAAAACATAATGTTTGAAGCGCAGCTCGGCGCATTGAAAGACATAGATTTCGGCATTACGCCGTACACGTCGTCGTCAAACGTAATTTCGGCATACGCGCCGATAGGTAGCGGTTGCCCGTCGCTTAAATTGGACAGCGTTATCGGAATAGTAAAGGCATATTCGAGCGCGGTCGGCGAAGGACCGTTTGTTTGCGAGATGTTCGGCGACGAAGCGGAATTTTTAAGACAGGCAGGCGGCGAGTACGGAGCGGCAACAGGCAGACCTCGCCGAGTAGGCGGTTTCGATTTTCCTGCTACCCGTTACGGCATCGAAATGCAAGCGGCAACGGAAATAGCGATTACCAAAATCGACGTTTTGTCCAAGCTCGACAAAATTCCCGTTTGCGTTGCGTATGAATTTGAAGGCAAACGCCTTGACGATTTTCCTTATCCCGACCTTTTGGACGACTGCAAACCTATTGTCGAATATCTTGACGGTTGGAATACCGACATTTCAAGCTGCAAGTCGTTTGACGAACTTCCTTTGAATGCAAAGAACTATTTAAAGTTCTTGCAAAAAGGTTTAAACGCGCCGATTACTCTTGTTTCGGTAGGCGCGGACAGAGAACAATATTTTTATATCAAAAAAGGCGAACTTAACTAACAAATTGCAAACTTAGCCGAAATGCAAACTTAGCAAATAAGCGGTCTTAAATATAACGGCTTAACGCGGCGTCAGGGCAAACCCTGCAAGTATTCGGCAAATAGTTGTCTAATAGACAAACGACAATTAAGCGACGCAAACATTAAAACGCAAGCGTTAAAAACGAGGAGGCGTGTTTATGGCAGTAAAAATAAATTATTCTATCGGGTACGACATCGACGCGGTCGGCTTTAAAAATCGAGCCAAAAGCGGGCGAGCCGAACAAAATCAATTGTGGGGCAGTATCGTTATGCCTTCGACCGCAATCGGATACAGCTCAGATGCAAAGATAAAGATTTTCGAAGCGTCGAAAGAATTGTCAAAAGACAAAACAAACTACGTTGCGAAGTTTGGGCAGGCTATGACGGCTTTTTGTTATATGTACGGCTACGGCGTAGAGCAAGACGAGAAGAAAGGGTTTAAGATTGCCGAAAAAGCCATAGATCACGACGGATACGGATTTTGCTATTACGTTTTGGGAGAGGCGTACTTTTACGGTGTCGGAACAAAAAAGGACGTTCAAAAAGGCGAAAAGTTTTTGTCCAAAGGAATCGTTTGTGAAAATCCGTTTGCCATATCAGCGCTCGCTAAACACTATTATTTCGGCGAAGAGGTAGCGAAAGACGAAAAAAAAGCGTTTGTACTATTTAGCAAGGCAAGCGAAATGGACAGCGACAGATGCGCGTTTTATTTGGGAGAGTTTTACAATAAAGGACTTGGCGGCGTCGCAAAAAACTATAATAAAGCGTTTGAATTTTATCTTAAAGCCTTAGACGACGAAAACGACTGTATTGCGGCAAGAGAAATCGGAAAGATGTTCGAGAGCGGAGCTTTCGGAAAGCCCGACTATTTTACTGCGATGAAATATTACGAAGAAGAAACGAGATTAAATTTCCTTGTCAGCACAAGACGATTTTTGGAAGAATACAAATATTTCCCTTTCGGAATCGAAAGCAACTATACCGACAGCGAACTTGAAAAACTTATGTCGTCCGACAACATTAAAGACGTTATGAAAGTGTTTCAGTTCATTACCGGAGATATTAAAGCTCAAAGACAGACTTTAAGAGTTGCAAAAAAACTTATGGACGTCAATTCGCTTGCAGAAACGATAGTTGCGATTTTTATGCATGACGGCATAGTAGTGCCTAAAAACGAAGATTATGCAATGGAACTTTTGCAACACTCGGCGTCGCTCGGCAGCAAAATGGCATATAACGCAATGTACATATACTTGTTCGACAAGGATAAAGAAAAGGCATTTAAATATCTCGATATAGCGTCCGGAATGGGTGACGGCGGCTTAGACGTCAAAGGCGACGGAAAAACCTGTTATCCGTCGTGCCTTTTAAAGCCGTATCCTTCCGCAGTAGAAAACTATTTATGGGACGTACGCAAAAAAGAAGGCGGCGAGGAAAAGGCTTATAAATTAGCCGACGAAATTTATGCTAAAGAAAAAGGCACAGGAAGCAAACTCGAAGCAAGACTGTTAAGATTTATCGGCAGATATTATCAATACGGTATAATCGTAAAGAAAGACGTTTATAAAGCATTAGACCTTTATGAACAAGCGATAAAAATCGATGAGGCCGAAAAGGGTCGCGCCGGCGCGTACATTGGCGCAATATACAAAAACGGCGACGGAGTGGACGTAAATTACGATAAAGCGCGCGACTATTTTTTTGCCGCGGCAAACAGTGGAAACAAAAACTCTTTCTTCAATTTGGAATACGTTCTTTCGGCAGGTGACAAAGAGAAATCGTGCGCAAAAACGAGTTATGCGCTTTTGAGATGTTGCGTCGAACAAGATAAGCGAAACTCAAGCGCATTGAACAATTATGCGAATTGTATTTCGGAGGGTTACGGAACAAAGAAAGACGAAAAGAAAGCCTTTGAATATTATAAAGAGGCGGCTCAAATCGATGAAGAAGATAAGAACTTTTTGTCAAAATCCGTCAACAATTATGCAAGATGTTATATAAACGGAAACGGTGTAGACAAAGACGTAAAACGCGGACTAACGCTCACGAAACGTTATGCGGACGAAGGATTTTTGGCTTGTATGTCAAGTCTTGCGAAATATTATTCAGACGGTGAAATCGTCGAGAAAAACGTAAAAGAAGCAATACGCATTTACGAAAGTCTTCTTGCTCAAAACTATTCCGTTGACGATATTTGCTCGCGCTTAGCGTGGATATACTTAAAAGGAAACGGCGTTGCGAAAAATCCGACAAAAGCAATCGAATATTACAAAAAAGGTATGACGGAAGGCAGCGGCGAAAGTTCTAATGCGGGGCTTGGCGCAATGTATTTTTACGGCGACGGCGTAGAAAAAGATTATGCAAAAGCTATTTCATATTTTAAAAAGGCGATAAAACTCGGAAGCTCAACCGCATATTATCATCTCGGCATTGCGGCTATGGAAGGACGTGGCGTAGCTAAAGATATAAACGAAGCGAAAAGATATTTTAAAATAGCAAGCGCCGCAGGAGACGAAAACGCCGCAGAAATGCTGAAAAAAATCGGCGGTTGACAAACGACAGCCGAAAAAAACGACAATTAAAAAAGCCGCAAACGCTAAAAGGCGAGCGGCTTTTTTGTTTCTTTATCGATTTATTTCCACTTTGCGACAAGGCTGACATTTTTGTCAACGACAAAGGTATAGACAAGCTCGTCGCAAACTTTTGTTTCGCCGTCGTACCAGCCGTCAAAAACGTTCTCTCCTTTTTGGGACGCCGTGACCGTAACCGTAGTGCCGAAATCGAAATCGGTTTTAGGCTGTAATTCGCTCGGTGGATTTTGAGTGACGGAAAGCACACGGTTTTTTGTTTCGTTTTTGAGATTTGGCGAAATTTCAAGGGTGTAGACTTCGCCTTTTGTCAGGCCGTCGAAACGTAATACGGTGTCGGTTGTCCTTACTTCTACGCGGTCGCTTTTAAGCGTAGTGCCGTCGAGTTTTCTTAGGGTGTACTTCATTTGATATATGGCGTTAGAGCTGATTGTGAAGTCGGCAGCCGTCGAAAGAGCGGTAGCAAATCTGACGTGATAGACGTTGACTTGATTTTTATAGAACGTAAATTCGTTTTTCATTCCGACGTTTAAGTGCGCCGCACCGTTGTCTGCAAGCCACTTTGCATAAAGCGTTACGTCGTCCGTAACGTAGCTTCTGTCCCAAGGCGTAGACAGTTCCGAGTCTAAATACCACCCGACCAAAAGTGCGTCCTTTCCGCCGATTGTCCCCAAAGCGTAATTGTACTTAGGCGGATTTGAAAGGCTTGTCGTTTCGCTCGGCTTACCGTCCGATACGGCAATGCCGTAATTGTATGAAACGGTGCATACCTTTCCGACGGCAACTGCGCCTTTATCGCTTTCGGTCGACACCGAAACGGTGTATTTGTTTATTTCCCACACGGCGTACAGAGCCACGTCCTCGCCCGATTTCCAACTTGGGCAAAAACCTTTTTCGTCGGTTAAAAGATTGCCGTCGGCGTCGGCATAACCTTTAAACGTATGCTCGTCTTTTTTAGGAAGGGCAAAAGTAACTTCGTCTGAAAATTTTACTTCTTTATTTGCCGTGGTTATCGTCTTTTCGTCATCGAAGAAACCGCCGTTTGCGTCAAGCGTGACTTTTGTCTTAACGCCTTCGAATACGGCATTGAGTGTGACGTCAAAAGACGGCATATCGAACGAATACGATTTTTTTTGAATCAAGGTATCTTTAAACGAAAAGCCTAAGAATACATAGTTTGCCTTAGGCTTTGCCGTAAGAGTTATTTTTTCGCGATAGTCGAAAATTGTTTTGTCTATGCCCTGAACCGTTCCTTTGTTTTCGTCGAAATTGACGGACAAAGTATATTTTTTCGCCGTGTAAACGGCCTCGAAAGTAAGGTTTGATTTAACGCCGTTTATACGTCTGTTTTTGACAATAAGGTCGCCGCTTTTCCAGCCGACAAAATCATAGCCGTCAACTATCGGGTTTACGGGCGCGATTACGTCACCGCCGCTTGCGACTTTCTTTTCGCCGACAAGTTTTCCGTTGTTATAAAACTTAACGGTAAACGTTTCCGTGTCGTTACAGGCGGCAAGAATAAGGCATAAAAGCATAATGCATATTAAGACAAAAAAAGTGCGTTTTTTCATAGGTTTATAATATATTTTAAATCAATCTATGTCAACTGCCAAAAAATGAAAAGAATGCAAAAAAGCAAGCGAAAGCAGAATTTAAATCGGAACGTAAAAGGCGGCGGCATTTTAGTATAATGATGCCGACTAAGAGTAAATCAAAAAGGTTAGTTTAACATAAAAAATGTTTAGCGCGATATTTGTTTTACGCTGTCAAAACGATTGCTAAAAACTTCAAATTGTGTTATTATTCGATTGACTAAGGAGTCGATATGAAAGGTTTATTTACTTTAAGCTCTCTATCCCCTCAAAAAATTGTCGAAATCATCGACCTTGCTTTGCGTTTCAAAAAGGGCGAAACGAAAGTTTCGTATTCGGGAAAAAGCATGGCGACTTTGTTTTTTGAAAATTCCACCAGAACACAATACAGTTTCCAAATGGCAATGATAAAACTCGGTATTATGCCGATTTCTTTTAGCAGCGTCGGTTCGTCGCTTGCAAAGGGCGAAAGTCTTTACGACACGGTAAAGACGTTTGAAGCATTAGGCGTTGACGGCGTTGTCATTCGTCACGGAAAAGACGGTTATTACAGGGATTTGGCATCTGTCCGAATCCCTATTTTTAACGGCGGCGACGGAGCAAGCGATCACCCGACGCAAACGCTCTTGGACCTTATGACTATTTATGAAGAATTCGGCGGTTTTGACGGACTTAGCATTTGTCTTGTCGGCGACATTAAACACAGCCGAGTTGCGCACGGCAATGCCGAAGTTATGAAAAGGCTCGGAATGAAAGTTTATATTGCAGGTCCTAACGAAATGCTTGACGATACGGCGGAAGTAATTTCGCTTGACGACGCAGTTAAGCAATGCGACGTAATAAACCTTTTGAGAGTGCAATTCGAGCGTCATCGTGAAAAACTCGAAATGGACGAAGCCGAATATTTATCCCGTTACGGAATGACTATCGAAAGGGCAAAGAGAATGAAAGACAAAGCTATTATCATTCACCCTGCGCCTATAAATCGCGGAATTGAAATTCAAAGCGAAGTTGCCGAGTGCGAAAAGAGCAGAATATTCAAACAGATGACGAACGGTGTTTTCGTTAGAATGGCTGTTATATCAATGGTATTGGAGGACAAGTTATGATTTTAAAAAACGTACTTGTCCTTTTTGATGGCGAAAAAAGATTGACTGACGTACAAATCGAAAAGGACACGATTGTAAAAATCGAGCAAGGTTTAAAAGGCGAAGGTTATGACCTAAAAGGCGGTTTTTTGACGGCAGGCGGAATTGATTGTCATGCGCATTTCAGAGAACCGGGCTATACCGACAAAGGTAGCATTTTGACGGAAACGCAAAGCGCGATAAAGGGCGGTATTTTCACGGCTTTTGCTATGCCGAATTTGAACCCGACTCCGGACAGCGTAAAAAACTTAAAAGTCGAAACGGACGCCATAGAGCGTGACGCCAAAATAACGGTATTACCTTACGGTTCGCTTACAAAAGGCGAAAAAGGCAAAGAACTGTCTGACCTTGAAGATTTGACGAAAAAGGTTGTGGCTTTTTCCGACGACGGCAAATGCGTAAACGACTTAGGACTTTTAAAGGAAGGAATGATAAGAGCAAAGGCTCTAAATAAAGTGATTGCCTCGCACGCCGAAGCGGAAGGACTAGGCGATACTCCGCTTGCCGAAATAAAGGCGGTCGAAAGGGAACTTAACCTTGCAAAGCAAACGGGGGTCAAATATCACTTTTGCCACCTATCCACAGCGGAAAGTTTGTCACTTGTAAAGGACGCAAAGCGCGAGGGCATAGACGTAACTTGCGAAGTTACGCCGCATCATATAGCGATGATAGCCTTAGACAAAACTAATGCGAATTTCAAAATGAATCCACCGCTTCGTGAAAAGAAAGACGTTTTGGCAACGATTGAGGCGATAGTAAACGGCGTTGCCGATTTTATCGCAACCGACCACGCTCCGCACACGGCGATTGAAAAGGCGTTACCGTGGGAACAAGCGCCATACGGAATAATCGGTTTTGAAACGATGTATCCGATTGTTATAACAACGCTTTACAAAACGGGGCTTATGAATCTAATGGATATCGAAAGAATAACGTCAAAAGCAGTCGCGGCAAGATTTGGCTTAAAAGCGCCGAAAATAGCCGTCGGCGAAAAAGCAACTTTTGCGGTGCTTGACCTTGACAACAAACGCAAATACACGTTAAGCGAAATCAAATCAAAAAGCAAAAACAGTCCTTTTATAGGGAAAGAAATGTATGGCTATAACAAACTTAGCGTTGTAAACGGAAAAATAGAATATATAGACTTGGAGGAAGTATGCCAAACAAAATTTTAATTTTAGAAAACGGTAAAACGTTTTTGGGTGACGGCTTCGGAGCAAGCGGCACAAAGATTGCGGAAATCGTTTTCAATACGTCTATGGTAGGCTATCAGGAAATTTTGTCCGATCCGTCATATAGCGGACAATTTGTTACTATGAGTTATCCGCTTATCGGAAATTATGGCTTGACCGATGACGACTTTGAATCGAAAGGCGTTTTTATGTCGGGATTTATCGTCAGGGAATACAACGATATGCCGTCCAATTTCAGATATACAATGACGCTTCAAGAGATGATGGCAAACAGCGGAGTCGTCGGAATAAGCGGAGTGGACACGCGTGAGCTTGTCAGAATTATTCGTGATGAAGGAAGCCAAAGGGCAATGATAACCGACAGTGACGCAAACGTCGACGAGTGTGTAAAAATTTTGAAGGCAACGCCTTATCCGACCGATCAGGTCAAAACGGTGTCAACGAAAAGAATTTGGCATTGCAGAACGCAAAATCCGAAGTTTACGGTGGTTGCGGTCGATTGCGGAATCAAGTTTAACATAATCAGAAAATTCAATGAGCTCGGAATTAACGTTATAGTCGTTCCTTACAATACTACGGCGAATGAAATTATGCAGTTTAATCCCGACGGATTATTTTTGTCGAACGGACCGGGTGACCCTGAAAACGTACCTGAGGTCATTAAGCTAGTGAAAGAAATGAAAGGCAAAATGCCGATTATGGGGATTTGTTTAGGGCATCAGATAATAGGCCTTAGCTACGGCGGCAAAACTTACAAAATGAAGTTCGGACACCGTGGGGCAAATCATCCTGTCAAAAACTTAATCAGCGGCCATGTGGAAATCACGTCGCAAAATCACAGCTACGCCATAAAAGCGGACAGCATCTCGGGAACGGAACTGAAAGTCACCCACGTCAATTTGATTGACGGCGAAGTCGAGGGCATGATTGACGAAAGGAATAAAGTCATATCGATTCAATATCACCCCGAAAGTGCGGCGGGGCCCGAAGACAGCGGATACATTTTCAAAATGTTCCTCAAAAATCTCGAATCTGTAAGGGGAGGAAAGCCAAATGCCGAAAAGAACAGATATTAAAAAGATTTTAGTTATCGGAAGCGGTCCTATCGTCATAGGTCAGGCGGCGGAATTCGACTATGCGGGAACGCAAGCCTGCCTTGCTTTAAAGGAGGAGGGCTATGAAGTCGTTTTAGTCAACAGCAATCCCGCTACTATAATGACGGACACCCTTATAGCCGACAAGGTATATATGGAACCGCTCGACTTAGAGCACGTCGCAAAAATAATAAGATACGAAAGACCCGACGGCTTACTTTGCTCGATAGGCGGACAAACGGGACTTAATCTCGGAATGCAGCTTTACAAAAAAGGAATACTCGACGAATGTCAGGTAGAACTTTTGGGAACGAGTTACGACGCAATAGCGAAAGCGGAAGACAGACAGCTTTTCAAAGATTTATGTGAAGAAATAGGCGAGCCGATTTTGGAATCTCTTACGGCGACGACGATAGACGAAGCTCTTGCCGCGGCGGAAAAAATAGGATATCCCGTCATCATACGCCCTGCCTTTACGCTCGGCGGCACGGGCGGCGGATTTGCCGACGACGAAAGCGAACTTGTGCCGCTTGTCAAAAACGCTCTTAAACTTTCGCCTGTCACGCAAGTGCTTGTCGAAAAATCCATAAAGGGATTTAAAGAGATAGAATACGAGGTATTAAGGGACAAAAACGATACGGCGCTCGTTGTTTGTAATATGGAAAATCTCGACCCTGTCGGAATACACACAGGCGACAGCATAGTCGTTGCGCCGAGCCAGACGCTTACGAACAAAGAATATCAAATGCTAAGAAACAGCGCGCTTAAAATCATAAGGGCACTAAAAATCGAAGGCGGATGCAACGTTCAGTTCTCGCTTGACCCGTTCAGCTTTAAGTATTACGTTATCGAAGTAAACCCGAGAGTCAGCCGTTCGTCGGCTTTGGCTTCGAAAGCAAGCGGTTATCCGATTGCGAGAGTTTCGGCAAAAATCGCCGTAGGGCTTACGCTTGACGAAATTGACATAGCAAACACAAAGGCGGCGTTTGAACCGACGCTCGATTACGTCGTCACGAAAGTCCCGCGTTTCCCGTTTGACAAGTTTAACGACGCAAACAGAACGCTCAGCACGCAAATGAAAGCTACGGGCGAAGTTATGGCAATCGGCAGAACGGTT
>JAQYCY010000045.1:0-5148 GCA_028724485.1 Bacillota bacterium
TTTCTTTGATTGAAAACATTCAAAGAGAAAACCTCAATCCTATCGAAGAAGCGGAAGGCATCAAGGAACTTATGACAAACCACGGTCTTACGCAAGAAGGCGTTGCCGACCGTCTTGGAAAAAGTCGTCCTTACGTTGCAAACTCGCTCAGACTTTTGACGCTTCCCGAACAAGTCATAAATATGGTTAAATCAGGTCAGCTCACAACGGGACATGCAAGAGCTATGGTCAGCATCGAAGATAAGGACTTCATTATCAATCTTGCCAAACAAACCGTTCAATACAAACTTACCGTTCGTGAGGTCGAAGAAAGAGTCAGACTTTATTATTCGCGACAAGCAATCAAACCGGGCCCTAGAAAAACCGCTCCGCTTACGCTTGAACTTAAAGAACTCGTCAACGATATGAAGAGAGTTTTCGGCACAAGAGTCAAACTTGTCGGTACGCCCGAAAAAGGCAGATTTTCAATCGACTATTTCACAAAGGACGATTTGGAAAGAATTTATCAACTTATCGAACAACTTAAAGGCAACGAATAAAGCAAATTATAAAAGGGGAAAACTATGGAAACTAAAAACGCAGAAAACAAAAACGTCAAAACCAGATGGTATAAAGACGCCGTTTTCTATCAGATATATCCGAGAAGTTTCTGCGATTCCGACGGCGACGGTATCGGCGATATCAAGGGTATCATTTCTAAACTCGACTATTTAAAAGAGCTTGGCGTCACGGCTGTTTGGCTTTCGCCTTGCTATAAATCGCCTAACGACGACAACGGCTACGACATTTCAGACTATCGCGACATTATGGACGAATTCGGCACGCTCGACGATTGGAAAGAAATGATTGACGGCATGCATAAGCGTGGCATCAGACTCGTTATGGACCTTGTTGTAAACCACACGTCGGACGAACACGAATGGTTCAAACAATCACGTTCGTCGAAGGACAACCCTTATCGCGACTACTATATTTGGAGAAAGGGCAGAGGCAAAAACGGCAAACGTCCGCCAAACAACTGGTCGTCGAGATTTGCAGGCAGCGCTTGGGAATACGACAAAACCACCGACGAATACTATTTGCACCTTTTCAGCAAAAAGCAGCCTGACCTTAACTGGGACAACCCGAAAGTCAGACAAGAAGTTGCCGACATCTGCAATTATTGGTTCGAACTCGGCGTAGACGGTTTCCGTTGCGACGTTATAACGTACATCTCGAAAAAGGAAGGACTTCCAAACGGTAAGTTCAATCCTATCGTTTGCGGCGACGAACAATTTGTCATCGGACCGCATTATCACGAATATATTCACGAAATCAATCAAAAGGCATTCAGCAAATACGACTCGATGACGGTCGGCGAAGGACAAGGCATAACCATCGCAAACGCCGAATCGATAGTCGCGGAAGAGCGTGAAGAACTCGATTGTATCTTCTCGTTCGAAGCGCAAGAAGCGGATGCGGTTATGACAGCGGTTCCTGTTAAATTCCGCCTTAAAAAGTGGAAGAAAATTTGGAGCAGCTGGCAAGCTCTTCCTGATAACTGCTGGAACAGCTTATTCCTTGAAAACCACGACTATGCAAGAGTAGTTCCGCGTTACGGAAAACTCGAATATAGAAAACAAGTTGCGAAAATGCTTGCTATTTGCGTCAACTTTATGAAAGGCACGCCGTACATCTATCAAGGTCAGGAAATCGGTATGACTAATATCGCGCATTACAGACCGAAAGATTACGTCGATATCGTTTCAAAGCGTATATACAATATCGCAAAATATTTCCCGCCGCTTATCCCTGTTGTCATCTGGGCTTTGCAAAAAAGAGCGAGAGACCACGCGAGAACGCCTATGCAATGGAACGCTTCCGAAAACGCAGGCTTTACGACAGGCACGCCGTGGATGAAAGTCAACCCAAACTATAAAACGATTAACGTCGAAGAAGCTATGGCTGACGAAGACTCCGTCTACAATTTCTACAAAAAGCTCAACAAATTCCGCTTGGGCAACGAAATGATAAGATACGGAACTTACCGCGAACTCTATCACGACAATAAAAAACTTTTCGTTTATGTCCGTGAACTCGGCGACGTAAAATATCTTGTCGTCTGCAACTATTCGGACAAATGTCCTAAGTTCGTACTTCCTGACGAATTTAAGGGTCTTAATTCAAAACTCATTATGACGAACTATGGCTCGACAAAAGCTACGCTTGACGAAAAAGTTACGCTTTTGCCTTATGAAGGCTTCGTCTACGAACTTACAAAATAAGCATCGTTTAACATCAAAAATTCCTCTATGAAATAAAATCATAGAGGAATTTTATTTTACGCTTTTTATCTTAACGATTGCTTTACAATGTCATTTTGATTATCTTTGCTATTTTGCGTTATCGTTGCTATATTTGATTTTTTTCTTACTTAGATTATTGTTGCTGTTTAATTAAAAACATCGGCTTGTTTTTGGACAAAATGAAAAACAGCGATTGCCGCTGTTTTCCTTCCCTTATCACAAACCCGAAACGGTTTGGAACAAATTTAATTTTCATTTTCAAATAAAACATTTTCCAATGAAATTAAAACCTTAATTTAATTGCCGACCTACTAATCGATAAAATATGCTCTCTTTATAACTTGATTCGTAAGTGGTCTGTCATTGCTGTTTGTCGCCGTATTAGCGATGCGGTCTACAACGTCCATGCCTTCAAACACTTTGCCGAATGCCGCATATTGACCGTCCAAAAACTTGGCGTCTTCGTGACAAATGAAGAATTGCGACGACGCAGAATCCGGATGTCCGCTTCTTGCCATTGAGATTACTCCACGCAAATGCGAAATCGGATTGTTTACGCCGTTCATTCTGAACTCGCCCTTAATATTGTTTTGGCTTCCGCCGCAACCCGTTCCCGTAGGGTCGCCGCCTTGAATCATAAATCCAGAAATAACTCTGTGAAAAATAAGTCCGTCATAAAAACCGTCGGCTACAAGTTGCTTAAAGTTTTCAACCGTAATAGGCGCGGCTGTTTCGTTAAGTTCGATTTTGATAATGCCTTTTCCGTCAATTTCAAGCGCTACTTTGTTTGTCATTAAATTTCTCCCGCAAAAAATCTCTTTATAAACGATAATGCTTTTTCGTTGTTTTCTTTTGCCGCCTTACTTGTCCAAGTAAGCGGGAAGGTATGATTGTCCATAAATTTTGTCGAACGATAAAGCTCGTTGTAAATGCCGTATCCGTTAAGCGTTTCGACGAGTTTTTCGCCTTGTCCGCCGCAGAAGAAATCTTTTGCCGCGGCAGTTATAAATGATTTCGGAAATTTCTCCGTTACGTAATCGGCAGGCGAAAGATATTCAAGGTATTTATAGTTTTTAATATCTTTAATATCTTCACCGACAAAATCTTTATAAATCTTTTCAGTAAGTCCGAAAACGATTTTTTGGTTGAGCGCGGTTTGCAAATCGTAAATACCGCAGTCGAGAACGGTCGCCGTAAACTTTGCGTCCATTTTACCGTAAACGCTTTGAAGTTTTTCGCTGTCTTGAATTACGGCAAGCATTGCGCTGTAATATCCGCCTGCGCTGTCGCCCGTTACGATAAATTTAGACAAATCGAGATTGTATTTTTCTTCGTTTGCTTTAACCCAATTTACAGCTCTTACAAGTTGTTGAACAGGGGTAGGGAACAAAACCTTGTTTCCCAATCCGTAGTTTACGTTTACTACAAACGCGCCTGTTTCGGCGGCATACCATCTGCACAAAGCTCTGCGATATTTTTTGTCACCGGCAACGAATCCGCCTCCGTGAATTTCAAAGATAACAGGATATTTGCTTCCGTCAGTTCTCGGAACAAAATACGTATTAAGTTTACATTCAGGTTCTTCACCGTACGGTATATCGTTTTCACATTGAACGTGACGAGTTGCTCTCATAATTTTGGTTCTGTTTTGTGAGCCGTCAAATAAATAGTCGATAGCAACAAACACAGCTTTTGCAAATGACATTTTTTACCCCCTAATTGATAGTAAATAAATTAACTATATTTATATAATATATAATACGAACAAATTTTTCAAGGGTTTTTAAAATCTTTTTTTAGTTTTGCAAAAACTATTTTTTAAACATTGCAATAGTAAAAAAAATAATATAAAACGTTTTAAAAATTTGTAATTTTCGACAAATTTCACTCTGTTAAATCTGCAAATTTTATATCTATAACTTTTTGTAAATCGCAAACGTTCATTTCAATTTGAAGTCCTATCTTTCCGCCGCTGAAAAATATAGTGTCAAAAAGAGTAGCGGTTTCGTCTATGACCGTTGTAAAAAATTTTTTCATTCCTATCGGAGAACACCCTCCGTGAACGTAACCCGTAAGCGGAAGCAGTTCTTTTGATTTCACCATTTCAACGTTTTTTTCACCCACGCTTTTGGCTGCCTTTTTCAAACTAAGCTCGCTACATACAGGTACGACAAAAACATAATGATTGTTTGATTTTCCGACTGTAACAAGCGTCTTGAAAACTCTTTCCGGTTCTTCGTTTAACGCCGCTGCTACTTCCGTACCGCTCAAAGCATCCGTTGCAGAATAATCGTGAATTTTAAAATCTATTTTCTTTAGCGCAACCATTCTGATTGCATTTGTCTTTTCTTCAACCTTTTTCATTTTAAATCCTTTTGCATTTTTTAAATTTATTTAAAGACAATTTAAGTTTAAAACATAAAGAATAACTTTGCAATAACAAATATCATTTACTTTAAATTTTAAATTTATCGATTTAAAGTTTTAAAATTCTATCACTTAACTTTAATATTTAAAAATTCAATGCTTTATTATTTTAATCTAATTTTAAATTCTATCTTCATCTTAAAACTTAAATAAATAATAAATTGTTTCTTATATCGTATATTAAAATATTAAAAAATTGTATTAAAATTTCTTATTTAGTTGTTTTAAAATTTTAATTGCATTACAAGTAGATGTTTACTAGTTAGCTTCCTTATAAGTTAGTTTATTTAAAAATTAGTTTTTGATAGTTGCTTTGAAAATTAAACCAAAATAAAAAAAACAAAATGTACTCTTTCTTCGTGGCGCTTGCCTTAGTCTTGAAACCCCGTGTATTAGCGAGCCTGCGAGCGTCCACTGCGGTGCAGGGTCGGCTTTG
>JAQYCY010000046.1:0-16404 GCA_028724485.1 Bacillota bacterium
AAGTAAATCGTCGCCGACTATATGACTTTGTCCTAAAAACTCGTCCAAAGTCGTCGGACGCATACGCTCGGCAAGCGGAGCAAGTTTTTTCGTATCGTTCACTAAATCCAACAAATCCATAAAATTATAATATCACAAACGATTTTAAAAGTAAATAAAATGCGCTTTTATGCATAAACAATTACATAAAAGCGCTGTTTTTATAATACTTACTATCTTAATCTATCGCTATAAATTGCATTATTACCGATTGCTTTCATCTGTCGGCATTTAAAAGGTATTTAAAATAAAAATAGCCCAACTGACAGTCGGACTATTTTTTGTTTTACAATACTTCGATATTGTTCAATGCGTTTGTAATAAGCGTTTCAAGGTCGAGAACGGATTCGGCTTTTTCGACAACTGCAAGTTTAGGTCTTGTAGCAGGATTTTTCGGCAAAAACACCGTGCAACAGTCTTCATAAGGAAGTATCGACGTTTCAAACGTGCCGATTTGTTTTGCCTTCTCCATAATCTCCTCTTTGTCGAGTCCGATAAGAGGTCTTAAAACGGGAAGTTTTACGACGCTGTTCGTACAGTTTATGCTGTTTAAAGTTTGCGACGCAACCTGTCCTAAACTCTCACCCGTTATAAGAGCGCCGCAATCGTTTTGCACAGCCAAACGCTCGGCTATTCTCATCATAATTCTTCGCATTATCGTAATCATAAATTCCGCAGGACACTTCTCGTGAATTGCAAGCTGAATTTCCGTAAACGGCACAACAAAGAGCTTTATTTCCGTGCAATATTTACTGACTAAATTTCTTAGCGTAACGACTTTTTCTTTTGCGAGATCGGACGTATAAGGCGGGCTGGAAAAGTGAACGGCAAAAAGTTTCATTCCGCGTTTTGCCATCATGTACGCCGCAATAGGCGAATCGATTCCACCCGACAAAAGCAACATGCCCCTGTCCGAACAACCGACAGGCAAACCGCCTACCGCAAGTTCGACGCCGCTATAAACAAACGACTTTCCGTTTTCACGAATATCTACGTTAATTTCAAGGTCATAATTAAAAAGGTCAACTTTAAGTTTAACGTTTTCAAGCACCGCTCCGCCTATATCCGCAGAAATTTGCATAGACGTAAGCGGAATTTTTTTATCTGCTCTTTTAACCGAAACTCTGAACGTTTTTGCGCCGTTATCAAACGCCTCTTTTGCAAGAGCCACGGCTTTTTCTTTTATTCCTGCAAAATTTTCGGAATAAGCAGTATCGACCTTATGCGCAACGCTAACCGAATAAACGCCGAATACTTTTTTCACGCAATCTAAAATTTCGGCTTCGTCTGTCGGATTATAATTTTCGATGAAATATCTTCCTTGCGAACGATTAAACTCATATTGAAACTCGCTTAAAGAATGTTTTATATTCTTTATAAGCAACGACTCGAAATAATCGCGATTTTTACCTTTTAAAAATATTTCGCCAAATCGTATGATGATAACTTTTTCCATATTATTTCCTTATAAATTTATTCCACTCGTTTGCGGTGTCGGCAATTATGCTTGCCGCGATTTTTGCTTCGTCTAACGTATTGAACAATCCGAAACTGAATCTGACAATTCCGTCACGGTGATATTCGTCAAGCCCCAACAGCTTTTTAAATCGGCTTTCTCTATGTGACGAACACGCAGAGCCGATACCGACAAGAACGTCCTTTTTTTCAAGAGCGTGAAGCAAAACTTCGCCCCTGAGATTTTTAAATGCGACCGTAAGTATATGACTTGCGCCGTTTTCGGGTGACAAAACAACTGTTTCAGGCACGTTTTTAAGGATAAATTCCTTCAAGTATTCTCTAATTTCGCTTTTTTGAGAAATCTTTTGGTCAAAATCCGCAAAAATCAGCTCGCTTGCTTTGTCAAAAGCCATAATCGACGCAACGTTTTCGGTTGAAGAACGAAAGCCGCTCTCTTGTCCGCCACCGTAAATAAGCGGCTTAACGTTTACGCCTTTTTTAATCCAAAGCGCGCCTACGCCTTTAGGAGCATGAATTTTGTGTCCGCTTATCGTATACGCGTCCACCCCTAGCTCTCTTAAATTGACGTCGATTTTCCGAATGCCTGCACGCCGTCCGAATGAAAAACAGCTTTCGGACTTTTCTTTTTGATAAGCGACGAAATTGTTTTTAAATCGTTTATCGCGCCCGTTTCGTTTGAAACGTGCATAATCGAAACAAGGCAAACGCTTTCATCGAGCATTGCGGAAAGTTTTTCTATATCCACTGCTCCGTCACTTTTTATCGGAGCAAATTCAACGTTGTATCCTTGATTTTTAAGTTCCAAGGCGCTGTTATAAATAGCGTCGTGTTCGCCATCGCCTACGATAATTTTTGAATCTTTACGTTTTTTCACACCGAATAAAACGGTATTGTCACCCTCGCTTCCGCTGGACAAAAAATATAAATTTCCTTCGGGCGCGTGAAGTCGCTTTTTAAAGTTTTCTCTTACTTTATCGAGAAGAATTTTTATATCAGACGCTTTAGCGTAAAGAGCCGACGGATTGAAATATTCGTTTTGATTGTATTCTTTTAAGCAATCGACACATTCGTCAAAAACTCTCGTCGTTGCGGCGTTGTCATAGTAAATCATTGCGCCACCTTTACGAACTCACGAATAAGAGCGTTTAAATAATCGTCGGGGGTAAAAATAATTCTATGCTCGCTTCCGTCAGGCAAAGTAAAACGCAACACTTTATTGTCGGGACTTGCAACGTCTGCAAGATAAACTTTGTCTGTATTTTGGACAAAATCGGTAAATTCACCGTATGAAAGTATTCTGTCAAACTTTACGGTCATAAGGGTCTTAGCTCTGAGCCTCACGTCTTTTTTAGTAAAAATCAATCTGTCGTCTGCATAGTGATAATTGTACTCAATCGTTTGCGCGTAATAAAGCTGAGAAAGCAAAACGCCTATGCCCAACACGCCGATAAACGCAAACAAGACGTATTGATTGACGAAAATTCCGACAATTAAAAGCGCAAGCGACGCTATTTGCAAAATTACGCCTGCATAAAGCATAATTTTTCCGCCTGTCGAAATTTTGACTTTTACTGACTGCGTATATTTGGTAGCAACCATAGTTTTCTCCTATGCATTAAATGCAACTTTAAATTTGTTATGTGGCGCCATTGCGGCGTTACAAAATTTTTAAGAATCCGTTTGTTTAACGCTTCTTTTGTTTAACGCTTCTATTTTTCGTTAAACGATTTTATAATAAATAACTCAATCTGCGGCTTAGCACAACTTATATTCTGTTATGAATTTATTATGATTTTATAACGTTCTTAAATTTTATGATTTTATGATGATTCGATTGTGGTTATATTGTTGTGCCTTATTGTGTTTTTTGCCTACACCCCAATTATCAAATCCATTATAGTTTCAGATGCGCATAAAAGCAATCG
Organism: Bacillota bacterium; assembly: GCA_028724485.1. Lineage (GTDB taxonomy): Bacteria > Bacillota > Clostridia > Christensenellales > CAG-917 > CAG-917. The sequence goes on from JAQYCY010000046.1 coordinate 3,444, forward strand.
AAACTATTTTTTTACCTTATAAAAATCGCCTTTTTTTACACGAACGGACAGTTTTCCGAACTTGACTTCTCCGTCGCCTTTCGGCGAAAGCGAAGAAAGCACTCCGCTTTTCGACAAACTGGTAACGTAAACCGTATCGCCGACTTTAAGCGGACTGTCGTCGCGCAATTCGGTAACGGCAGTTTCCTTGTCATAGTCTGCAGACATATATTCGAGCGATTTTCTCAGCTTTTGCGCTTTTATTAAATCACCGCTTCCTATTTCGTCCTGCGCCAAAATTTCCTTTATTTGCGCAATCAGGTCGTTGGCTTCTTCAACCGAATCGTTTATAAGGTTTTTCGTGCCTTTTCTTATGTTTTCTTCGAGTTTTTCACGCTTTAACAAAATCGTTTTCTTTTCGTCTTCTATTTGCTTTAAATACTCTGCGGCTTTTTGTCTGTCTTCTTCGGCTTCCGAAACGATTTGTTCGGCTTTTCTTCTTGTGTTTTCCGCAGACAACAAAACGTTATCGAATTGAATTTTTTCAGACGATATTCTCTTTAAAGCGCCGTCGATTATGCTTTTGTCAAGTCCCAATCGCTCGCAAATCTTTAATGCGTTTGACGTTCCGACCGAACCCATAATGAGTTTGTAAGTCGGAGCGTAAGTCACGCTATCAAAGTCCATCGACGCGGTTTCGATATTCGGATTGGTCAGCGCAAACTCTTTTAATTCGCCGAAATGCGACGTTATGATTGCTTTTGCGTTAACCGAAATTATTCTTTCGGATATGGCAACGGCAAGCGCCGCGCCTTCGATAGGATCCGTACCTGCGCCGAGCTCGTCGAACAAGCAAAGCGATTTATCGTCAACTTTGCCTAAAACGTCGATAATATTTTTGATATGCGACGAAAAAGTGGACAAATTCTGTTCGATGCTCTGTTCGTCGCCTATGTCGCAGTATATTCCGTCGAAAGCCGAAATGCTTGCGTCCGAACAAGGAATAAACATTCCACACATAGCCATGGCGGACAAAACTCCGACAAGTTTCAGCGTGACGGTTTTTCCACCCGTATTTGGGCCTGTTATAAGCAAAATCTTGTTTGTAAGTTCAATCGAAACGGGAACGACTTTTTCGGGATCGATAAGCGGATGCCTGCCCTTAACGATTTTGATTATTCCGTCGTTTGTAAGTTTCGGACAAATGCATTTGCGTTTTTTTGCATATTGCGCTTTCGCAAATATAAGGTCCATTTCTTCAATCGTAACGGTGGTGGCTTTAAGACCACCCGCTATACCGCCGATATCGGTTGAAAAACGACGAAGAATCTTTTCGATTTCAACTTCTTCCTCCATAAGCAACGTTTTTAATTGGTTGTTCATTTCGACAATTGCCATAGGTTCGATATAAAGCGTAGCTCCCGAAGCCGACTGGTCGTGAATAAGCCCAGGAATTACTCCTTTAAATTCCGACTTAACGGGAATTACGTAGCGGTCGTTTCTTATCGTAACAAGACTGTCCTGTAAATATTTCGTGTATGCGCTCGAAGAAACGTATTTTTGAAGCGACGTTTTAATTTGTCCGTTCGTTTTCAAAATACGATTCCTTATGTTTTTAAGTTCGACCGACGCATCGACCGCGACTTCCGTTTCGGATAAAAACGAAGCGTAAATTTTTTCTTCAAGCTCTTTATCGCTGAAAAGCGATTCCGCCATACCTTTAAGACACGGCGCATTTAACGCTTTTTGCATCGACTGTTTTATACCTCTTGAAATTCTAAGGCATCTGCCGACTTTCAAAACGTCCGCAATAGTCAAAAGCCCCGATTTCGACGCAAATTCGATGATACCCGAAATATCGTCGATTGCAAAATTCGGCGAAATCGAATATTCAAAAAGAACTCTGTCGGCTTCCTCGGTTTGACTAAGTAAAGCGTTTGCCATTCTGTAATCGGTTTCGGGTTTTAATGCAAGCGCAAGATTTTTTCCGCCCTCCGATTGCGTGTAGCCTTTCAATTCTTCGAGAATTTTATTAAATTCAAGGGTTTTTAAAGTTTTTTCTTCTATCATTTTTATCCTTGCTAAGCCGCTGCCTAACAGCTTAAAACTGTAATCTGCGTTTAGCGTTAGTTATCTGATTTTTGCACCGAATTTTTCTTCGAGCAAGCTCAAAATATCTTTCATAACGTCGTTGACCGTTGCGTCGACAAGCGTCTTTTCGTATGAAGTAAACACAAAATGCAACGCTATGCTCTTTTTACTTCTTCCGATAAGGTCGGATTTGAACACGTCGAATATTTCGATTTTTTCAAGGTTTTCATAATTTTTTGCTTTTATCGCCTCGACCAAATCGCCTGCTACGGTTTCGTCACTCACAACGACAGCCAAATCTCTTTCCATAGACGGATAACGGCTGAGTTCGTGAACTTTGACGCTACTATTTGCAAGTGCCATAAGTTTTCTCAAATCGATTTCCGCAACGTAAACTCTTTGTCCGCCCATTCCGTAAGTTTTTGCGACGACAGGATGCACTTCGCCGTATACGCCGACCTCTTCTTCGCCGCAAATCAATGCCGCGCTTCTTCCGTCGTGAAGATAGCTGACAATCTTTTTAACCGATTTATTTTCGATTTGAAGCGTTCTGAGCAATTCTTCGATTACGTTTTTAAGCGTAAAGAAACTCTCGCTTAAACCGCAAAGAGCGATGCAAAGCGTAGGAATTTCGTCAGGCAATTCTTTGAGCGGCAATTCCTTAGGAACGTAAACGTTGCCGATTTCATAAAGCAAAACTTCTTTATTTGATTTGCTCAAATTCGACGAAACTATTTCTAACATACTATGAACAAGCGTCGTTCTCATTGTGCTTAACGCTTCGCCGAGCGGATTTTTAAGTTGTATTGCTTGGCGACGAGAATCGTTTTCGTCAAAACGTAACATATCGAAAGCCTTAGGCGTAGTAAACGAATAAGTAACCGCTTCATAAAGTCCGAGATTTGCAAGCGCATAGCGAACCTTATCCGCAAAAGCAAGACGTGGCATTACTTCGCCTTTTATGAGTTCGGAATATTTAAACAAAGTCGGTTTTACGTTTCCGTAGCCCAAAACTCTTATATATTCTTCCGCAAGCTCGTTTGCGCCCAAAATGTCGTCACGCTCTTCGGGTACGGTCACCGCAAGATTGTCGCCGTCGATGACAGTGCTAAGTCCCAAAGTATCGAAAATGTTTTTAGCAACGTTTTTATCGACTTCGATACCCAATATATCGGTAAGTTTTTGAACGGTCACGTTTACGACTTTTGACTTTTCAAAATCGATTTTAACGTCTTTTTCACCCGACAAAATATCGCCGCTTCCGGTTGTATAAATAAGGTTTAACGCTCTGTGCAAACCGAGTTCCTGACAAGAAAAGTCTATGCCCTTTTCATATCTTGCTTGGGAATCGGAATGAAGATTTAAAGCTCTTGCCGTACGACGAATTTTATCTCTCTTAAAGCGAGCGGATTCAAAAACAATGCTCGTCGTGTCGTCCTGAATTCCCGAATATTCGCCGCCCATAATACCTGCAACGGCAACCGGTTTTTTAGCGTCGCAAATTACAAGCACGTCGTCACCGAGGTCGTTTTCCTTTCCGTCGAGCGTAGTGATTTTTTCGCCGTTTTTAGACAAACGCACGACAATTTCGCCGCCTTCCAAAAAGCGTTTGTCAAATGCGTGCATTGGTTGTCCGATTTCGGTCAAAACGTAGTTAGTAATATCGACGATATTGTTTATAGGTCTGATTCCGACTGCTCTTAGACGTTTTTTAATGAGCGGACTTGACGGAAAAATCTTGACGTTATTTACGCCTGCCGCCATGTATCTCGGACAAAGTTCTTCATCAAGTACGCTAACGCCAATGTCTAGTTTGTCAGAAACCGTTTTATAACTAAGATCGGGAGCTCTCCAAGTAGTTCCCAAAGCCACGGCAACCTCTTTTGAAAGTTTAAATACGCTGTTACAGTCAGGTCTGTTTGCCGTTATCGATACGTCGAGAATTACGTCGTTAAAGCCGATTGCGTCAAACACGTTTTCGCCGAGTTTGTAGTTGCCTTTAAGACGCAAAACGTCGTTATTTGACGCGCCGTCGTAATCGTCAGACGTAAGTCCAAGTTCTTCGCCGCCGCAGAACATTCCGTCCGACTTTACGCCGCGAAGTTCCCCTGCCTTTATTTTCGTTCCGTCGAATAAAACCGCTCCGTCAAGCGAAACGGGAACAAGTTCGCCTACCGTCATTTTTGCGTTAGTTACGATTTGAAGTTCTCTGCCGCCTATATCGACTTTACAAACGCTGAGTTTATCGGCGTTCGGATGCTTTTCTACACTGAGAATTTTACAAACGACAACGTTTGTCGCTTGTTTATTTTGATAAATTATGTCTTCGACCTCGAAACCGATGCCGACGAGTTTTTCGGAAAGAGCTTTGGGCGAACAATCTATATCTACAAAGTCTTTAAGCCAACTGATTGGTGCTAACATATCCTATCTCCTTAATTGAATTGTTTAAGAAAACGCATATCGTTTTCATAAAACATTTTTATATTCGGAACTCCGTATTTGAGCATAGCGATACGCTCAACACCGAAACCGAAAGCAAAGCCGCTGTATTCGTTGCTGTCAATTCCGCAATTTTCGAGAACTTGCGGATTTACGACGCCTGCGCCGAGGATTTCGACCCAACCCGTGCCCTTACAAACTCTGCAACCTTTTCCGCCGCAAATAGAACAACTTACGTCCATTTCGACGCTAGGTTCGGTAAACGGGAAATACGACGGTCTGAAACGAGTTTTCGTTTCACTGCCGAAAAGCTGTTCGGCAAAAGCCGTCAAAACGCCTTGAAGATCGCCGAGCGTTATTTTTTTATCGACCGCAAGCCCTTCGATTTGATTGAATATCGGACTGTGCGAAGCGTCGTCGTCGCTACGATAAACCTTGCCCGGAACAACCACTCTTATCGGCGGCTTTTGCGTTGTCATAATTCGGCCTTGCATAGGCGACGTATGGGTTCTGAGCAAAATATTGTCATCGATATAGAAAGTATCTTGCATATCCCTTGCAGGATGGTCCTTAGGAACGTTCATAAGCTGAAAGTTGTAATAATCGGTTTCGATTTCAGGACCTTCCGCAACCGAAAATCCGAAGCCTTTAAATATGTCGATAATTTCGGTCTTAATTCTCGTCAAAGGATGAACGCTTCCGATTGTGCGTTTTTGTTCGGCAGGAAGAGTAACGTCAACTGCCTCCGATTGAAGTTTTTCGGCAAGTTCGCGCTCTTTAAATTCTTTGTCTTTTCTCGACAACGCTTCTTCGATTTTAACTCTCGCTTCATTTACAAGTTTGCCGATTTGCGGTTTTTCCTGAGGCGGCACGTTGGAAAGGTTTTTAAGCACGGCAGTCATTTCACCGCTCTTGCCTAAAAATCTGACTCTTACGTCGTTAAGCAACTTAGACGTTTTACTTCCGCTTATAGCTTCCAAAGCGTCTGCTACGATTTTTTTCAAGATTTCTTTCATTTTTTGCTCCTATAATCTGTGTATAATCTAAATATTTGTTAATGTTAATATAGTTATATTGTTCTTTCGCACTATTGTTATTTCGCACTATTTCGTATTTAAATTCGCTCTTTGTTTTTAGCTTTCACACTTTGTTTTTCTTTTACACTTTGTTTTAGCTTTTATACTATATTTTATTTTGTATTATTTCTTCTTGTTTTGACGATTATCGCTGTGGGCAAATAAAAAACCCTATGCATCTGCATAGGGCGAATTTCCGCTGTACCACCTATATTCGCGCTTAATCTGCGCCTCGTTTTTTGCTGTCACGGGCATACCCGACAAAACCTACTCCGTTCAGAATTGCAGCTCCAAAGTGAACTTCACACGCACCCTTGACAAACGCTCTCAGCCTATGGCGTTTTCTCTGTAATCGCCCTTGCGCGCTACTCTCTTTTTCATAGCATTTATATATAAATAACTTAGATATAATTTATCATATAAAAACCTTAAAGTCAACGAAAATAACCGCCTATAAAAAGTCAACGAAATTTACCGCCTATAAATTCATTGTTTAATCACCAAAATGACTACTAAAACTCCCAAAAACCGAGCTTTAAGTTTTATATTCATCGCCAAAGCTAACAACTTCCTAAGGAAATAAATCAAGCATATCGACGTTGACGTACGTTTCGGGAACTTTGCCTACGACAACGTTTTCACAAATCAAAACCTCAGTTTTTGCGCTTGACGTCACTTCCGTTATCGGCGTAATTATTTGCACGGCGCAAGACAAATTGAGATAAAGCGAATGCTTTGTCTGGTTTACGCCTGCGTCTTCGAACGTCGAATTAAACTCGCAATTCGCAGTGCCTATCGGCATAATTTTTATGGACACGTCGGGTCCTTTTCCCGTGAGCATTGTAATGCCGGTTAAAGTTCCGAGCGGAATTGTAAGTTTCTTGTTGTTTATCTTGCTTATTTCGGTTTGCGCTCTTTCCGCAATCTGACGAGCAAGTTTGTTTATCAGATTAGAATTCGACTTCATAACTTCCGACGCGCCGACTTTCTCTATTGTGAAAAAATCGGAATATTCTTTGTCGGTCACTATGTTTGCTGCGTTGTTTAACGCCTCGACAGCCAAAGCGTTTACCGTCGCTCTGCTTGCTTCCAAAAATACCGGTTCAAAAGCGCTTTTACAATAACAAGCGATTCCGACGCCGATACCCGCCAAAATCAAAAGCGTGACGAACGCTTTAATTTTCCTATAACGTCTTTTTGTGCGCATACGCAATAATATGCAAAAAGCTACAAATTATTACTATTTTCGACAAAATTCAAAACGGAAATTTTGAATATAAACAAGTTATATAATTTCACATTTATATAGTTTATTTCCAAAATTCCCGTTAGGGTCTCGTTACAGCTTTTTGGTTTTAGATTTAAACAACAGCGCAAAAATAAATCCGAACACTATTGCGGCGGTAAGTCCTGCGGCAACCGCAGTCATTCCGCCAGTTATAGCTCCGATAAGTCCGTTTTCAGCCGCACCTTTAAGAGCACCTTTTGCAAGGTTACTGCCGAATCCCATAATAGGAATCGTAACGCCTGCCTTAGCAAAACTTTCCATATAGGTAAACGCTCCCGTCACTTCGAGAATTACGCCGAGAAGCATAAAACCAACGAGTATTCTTGCCGAAGTGACTTCGGTTTTATTGATAAAAATTTGACCGATGAGACAGATAAGACCGCCCACGGCAAAGACTTTTAAATAAGTTAAAAATATTTCCATAATTTCCCCGTTACGCTACGACAAATAGCCGTTTGCGTCATTTTTAGCCGAATTTATGGCGATTTTTAAAAAATCATTCTAAAAATCGCCGTTTTTTATAATACTTTTTTAGTTTTTTCTATATTTTTTCAAATGCAACGGCATGCGCTATCGACGGAATCGTCTCTTTTTGAAGCGGCGTATCACGGCTTAAAAGCGCGCCAGTCGGAACAAAAAGTATTTTTGAAAACTTTCCTTCCGTCATCTTTTTTAAGAAATAAGCATTAAACAACGTGTTTCCGCAACCTGCGCCCGAACCGCCTTGTTCGGTCTTTTGGTCGTCTTTAAAATATATCGCGCCGCAGTCCTGAACGTTTTTAATATCGCCGTAACCTTCATCCGCCAAGATATATTGAAGCAAATCTTTGCCGTATTTTCCGAGGTCGCCTGTTAAAATCATATCGTAATAATCTGCGCTTCTGCCCGTTTCTCTAAGGTGCGTAATTATCGTATCCGCAGCGGCAGGCGCCATTGCGCCGCCCATATTGCCTTCGTCTTCTACGCCCATATCGATAACTCTGCCAATCGTTCCGCCTGTCACGACAGGATAATTCGAGTCGCCTTGTTCTGCCGATAAAATCGTACAACCTGCTCCCGTAACGGTCCATTGCGACGTCGGCGTTCTTTGCGTCCCGAGTTCCAGCGGATAACGATACTGTCTTTCTGCGGTCGAAAAGTGACTACTCGACGAGCAAGTAACGTACTTCTCATAGCCTGCCGAAATCAGCATCGAGCCGAGCAACAACTCCTCGCCGAACGTTGCGCACGCATTGTAAAGCCCCATAAAACCGCATCTGAAATCTCTTGCGGCAAAACTACTGCCGACTATTTCGTTCATAAGGTCACCTGCAAGCATAAGTCCGATATCGCTTTCGTTGATTCCCACTTTCTGCATTGCGCCCTTTACGGCTTCTTTGTGCATTTTGCACTCTGCTCTTTCGTAAGACTTTTGTCCCCAAAGGTCGTCCGTCAACACAATATCGAAATAGTTTCCGTAATTGCCTTTGCCCTCTTTATCGCCTACGATTGAAAAACCGCCTCTGACAAAGACTCTGTTATCAAATAAAAAACTTCTTTCTCCGCATTTCATACAAAAAACATTCCTATAAGTCCGACAAGCACGGAAGCCACGACACCGAAAACAATGATAGGTCCTGCCACCGTAAACATTTTTGAACACACACCGAAAACCACGCCTTCACGGTTGTACTCCATTGCAGGCGATACGATTGAGTTTGCAAATCCCGTAATGGGTATTATCGACCCACCGCCGGCATAATAGCCGAGTTTATCGTAAAGTCCGACGCCCGTAAAAAACGAGCCTAGAAAAATCATAACAATGGTTGTCCACATTTTCATTTCGGTTTCGGGCATTGCAGGTGAAATCAACATAATTATGTCCGCAACCGCCTGTCCGATACAACAGATAACGCCGCCGACAGTAAACGAAAGAGCCAACGTTTTGACCATTTTCGTTTTGGGCGTCGTATCTTTAATGAGCTTTAAATATCTCTCTTTTTCCACTTTTCTCCCTCGACAATTTCATCACGATATTTTATCGCTTTTAAAATCACGTTATATTCCATATCTTTATTTTTGGGTAAAATCGAATTTTTATGCATTTTGTTTAGCTTATAAAAACTAACCGATAAAAACAAGAGAAAAAAACGGCAAGGTTTATGCCGAGCCGTTTATGTTGTCTTTCAACTTCATCAATATTTTGTTTTCGAGACGAGATACCTGCACTTGCGAAATTCCCAGAAGTTCGGCGACTTCGCTTTGCGTTTTATCTCTGAAATATCTTAAAATTATAATTTTTTGCTCCCTTCCCGACAGTTTTTGAATCGAGTCCTTAATTAGCAGCTTATCGAACATATTAAGTTCGGAATCGTCGGCGATTTTGTCGAGAACGTTCATTTCGCCGTCGTCGCTTTCCGCATAAATCGACGTTACGGTTTTTGCGGAATCCATAGCGAACACCACGTCATGCGGATCTTCGTTTAGTTTGTCCGCAATTTCGTTTATAGTCGGTTCTTTTTGATGCTCCGATTTGTATTCTTCAACAAATAAATTGATTTTATAATTCAGCGTTTTCATTGAACGGGACACCTTAATCATTCCGTCGTCGCGTAAAAATCTTTTTATTTCCCCCATAATCATCGGAACGGCATACGTTGAAAATCTGACTCCGAACGCTTCGTCGAAATTCGAAACGGCTTTTAAAAAACCCATAGAGCCGAGTTGCATAAGGTCGTCGTATTCGAGCCTGCCCGTAAAACGTTTTACAACCGATTTAATAAGCGGCAAATTGTTGTTTATAAGTTCGTCTTTCGCATTAGAATCGCCGTTCTGAGCTTTTTTAATAAGCTCTACGGTTTGGTTATGCTCTAACATTCTCCTCCAAAAGTTTTAGTCATTTTGACTCTTGTACCGACGCCTATCGTCGATTCGACTTCGACCGTATCCATAAAAGTTTGCATAACGGTAAACCCCATTCCGCTTCTTTCATCTTCGCTTTTCGTTGAATAAAACGGCTCTTGCGCCCTTTTGACGTCTTCTATTCCTTTGCCGTTGTCTGATATAACAAGCGTAAGTTTATTGCCGTCTATGTATGCTTCGACGCCGATTTCGCCTTCGCCGTCGTAGGCGTGTACCACAACGTTAGTGACAGCCTCGCTGACGGCAGTCTTTACGTCATTTATCTCTTCGACGCTCGGTGAAAGTTCCACGCAAAACGCCGCAATCGCGCTTCGGCAAAACTTCTCGTTTTCCGATTTACCCAAAAGTTGCATTTTTAAATAATTCATTTTTACTCCTTATAACTTTGAAACCACTTCATATAAGCCGCACGTCGAAAACACTTTATCGACCTGTTTGTTTACGTTTTTAACGCACAAAGTTCTGCCCATCTGGCGTAGCTTTTTAAATCTGCCAAGTACGACACCGATGCCCGTACTGTCTAAAAAACTAACGTTTGTCATTTCGATAATAAGACGCTTGAAATTGAAGTTGTCGATAAGCGTATCGAGCGTATCCCGAACGCCTTTTGCAACGCTTTCGTCGAACTCCCCGTTAAGTTCGACAACAAAATCGTCAGATGCGGGACCGTAAGTAATTGTCATATTTGCCTCCCGAAAAATATTAACTTAATTATCGCTTTCGCTCGTAAGAATTATTGCCAAAATAAAGCGTTTTCAAAAGTTTTATGTCTATTTTATTAAAAAAACTAAACGTGGCTTAGCGGCTCACAAAACAATTTAATGATGCTCGCACTTATTATAATTAAATTATTTCTTCGATTTTGCCATTCGACTTTAAGGAAACTTTTTCTTTTTATAAAACGCCAACAACACTTTGTGCAAAGCAATATTAAAAAGATAAACAACTATTGAAACATAATATTTAAAACAGATAATGACCTTGAACAGCCAACAAATAATCCATTGAACAAATAATTTATTGAATGATAATCTATTGAATGATAATTAGTTGAATGGATAATTCATTGAACGGAATTTAAAACAACATTAGAAAAAAGTATAAACAAGTAAATACTAGAAAAAAGTATAAACAAGTAAATCGCTTACAAAACCAATAAAAATGTGCATAAAAGATAAAAAACGCATAATTATGTAAATAATTATGCGTTTATACAATTTTATACAACACAATGCAATAAATTAAAACTTTTTAGCTGTTTATACAAATTATTAAAGTTTAAATAATATGTTATAAACAATCCATAAACATATTTTCTATAAACCTATTATTTTAAATCGTCGTTATATCTTGCTCTTTCGCCGCCGACAAATTTCGGTCTTACTCTTGCGCCGCTGACGTACGCTTCGCCGATTTTGTTGTTTACAAGTCTGACAGGAACAGCAACTTCTTTAAGACGCATTCCTATCATAACGCCGCCGATGTCAAGACCTGCGTGAGCTTTTATAGTCTCGACCATTACTGCGTTTTTCATTCCGTAATAAGTTGCCGTTGCAAAGCTACCACCGCCTTTGAGCCAAGGAACGACGTTTACTTCATCAAGTCCGTACTTTTCGGCGCATTCATTGCTTACGACAACCGCTCTGTTAAGATGTTCGCAACACTGAACGGCAAGATATATGCCCTTTTCGTCAAGGGTATCGCGCGCGACTTCGCTGAGTAGTTTTCCGACGTCTTCTGCAGAATGAGAGCCGATTTTATAGCCGCAAACTTCGCTTGTAGAACAGCCGATAAGAAAGATTTGACCTTTTTTAATCTTTGAAACTTCAATCAGCTCTTCGATGGCTTTTTTAAGTTGAATTTGAATTTCTTCCATACTTTCCTACTTCAAACTTTATGTATTATCGTCTTTGTTTAAACTTTTTGCTCCAAATTTTGATAATAACTTTTAATCTAATTTATCTTTCTCATTATATCATATTTCAGAATAAAATCGAAACGATAAACTAAAAGCGTTTTTGTTAAGGTGTTGATTTAAAACACCGTTTTAGTTAAAAGCGTTGATTAAAACGCTTTTAAAACTGCATAAATGCACTATAACCTTTCTACTGCAACCTTTTAATTGCACGTTACAATCGCAACACTCTTTCCTTGACTTTCATTTTATCGAGAGCAAGTCCGATAAGTATATAAATCACGCCGCTGACTAACGCTTGAATCAAGTTCCAAGGCATTCCTACGTATGCGCCCCAACTTCCGTAAAGAATAACTTCCGAAAAGAAATATCCGACCATAGTTATTACAAGGCATATTGCCGCTGCTATATAGTTTCTGACGCAAAGAACCGTGTCTTTTTTGTTTGTAAAGCAGACAACAAGAAGCATTTTAATGACAAGCGTAAACGGCGCCCAAGCAGGATATCCTGCAATTACGTCCGAAACCGCGCCGCCGACGCCTGCCGCGACAAGCGCATAAGGAAGCGGAAGCGTGCTTGCGCAAAGATATATCATAAGGTCACCCATATGAACGTACCCTGAAACCCCGATAGGCACTTTAATAAACGAAGTAAAAACAATTATAAGCGCCATAAAAACAGCCGAAAACGCTATCCTTTTCGTTGCGGTACGCGCCTTGCTTTTTGGTTTATCTTTATTTTCACCCTCTACGGCGTCTACCACAACTTCGTCCGTTTCGCCATCTTCGGTTTTGGTATTTTCTTCTTTGCTTTCGGTTGCTTTGACTTTCTTTTCTTTATTCTTTTTAAAGCCAAATTTTTTATCATTATCGGATTTAACAGCGTTGTTATCCGTCATAGTTTTTTCATTTTTGCCCAAATTGTCGTCTGTCGCCGATTGCTCATTTGAAACTGCGTTCTCTAAGTCGATTAATTCTTTGTCCTTTGTTTTCATAGTTTCTCCTGTTGCTTTTTCGTAAGTTTGAACTAAAAGTTCTTTTGAATTTTAACCATTATGCTATGACTTTATGTTTTAGTCAAGTAAAAACGATTAAAGTTTTAAAAATGAAAAAGTTACCCCGTAAAAACAAAGTTAAACGGATGTTTGCCTTGCCTATCCTTTTCACCGAGCATCGAACGACGCTATATTAGGAGTAACTTTTTCTTTTAAAAAACTATTGATAAGGAGCTAAATTATCTCTTTTCCGGAGGATTGCCCGTAGGAGGATT
>JAQYCY010000047.1:0-23667 GCA_028724485.1 Bacillota bacterium
GGCTCAGAGCATTTGCGAAACACACCGCCAAGCATTAACACCGAAACACCGATAGGTAGTCCGACATAAATATTTCACAGCTCTAAAAGCGAATTGCTATCGCTTGGCAAAACGCCGTATACGAACGTATAAAAATTAAACTTTTACTTATCTTTCAATCAAATCTCGTAACAATATCATCATACGCTTGCAGCCTCGTAGTCAAGCTATGTTATGCCAGACAAAACAAACACACCGAGAACAAAACAAATCACAAATAACGGTATCGATAAGAAGGTATGAATGGCGGTTTAATAATCGGTACAGTTTTACAAAATCGATAGCAGCGACAAATGTTTTAAATAAATTCAAATAAAACATAAACAAAACCATTTTAAATCAACTCGCATTTTTCATTTTTATGCAATTTTTTTACTGACGGGTTTATATTCAAATACACTTGTTCAAATGCGTTTGGCAACTAAATTCAAATAATGTTTTCTATACAAACGAATTATTTATATAGCTTTTTTAAATTATCGTCGCAAACTTAATTCTTGTTTTGTCATAAATATATATTTCTGTCAAAGTATGTTTTTGTAAAAAATATTTTGTTTTGTAATAAAATCAAGTTTTGAGTTTTATAAAACGTTAGCTCAAACAAAAACGCTAAGTTTGACTGTCTAATTTGAACAATTCAAATCAGATAAAAGGGATTTAATTTGAGACAATCTTGAAATTTGATAATCAACGTATAAGTATCTTAAAAGCGCGTCGTCCGATAATGCGCCCGATAAGTTTTCTTCAAAATTCGATTTGTTTTTAAAGCTATCGACATTTACGAAATTTGACTCGATTTTTTCGTTTTTAACTGCAAGATACCTGTCAGTCAAGAAAGCTCGATTAAACCAAACAGTGGTTAGACCAAAGCATTTTCCACCTTTCATATCAGAAGTCAGGCTGTCCCCGACTATCAACGTTTCATCTTTAGCAAAACCGTCAATCGATGCCGCCGCTTTTTCAAAAAACGCAATATTAGGCTTGTTAACGCCTAAATCTTGCGAGATAAATATATTTTCAAACAAATCGTATAATCCGACGTGTTTCAATCTGTCTCTTTGAACGTGCGCAGTTCCGTTTGTCACGACGAACAATCGATAGCCGTCATTTGACAACTTTTTAACTACCTCTTGCGCTTCGTCAATCAAAAACGCGCAATCACCCAATCTAGCTTCATAAGCCTTTGTTATATCTTCGGGCTTTACGTTTAAAACGCCAAATTCCTCGAACAGAAGTTTGAAACGATTGATTTTTACTTCATAATGCGTAATTTCACCGCGTTCCAAGCGTTTCCACTGTTGCAAATTGATTTCGGAATATCTTTTTAACATTGCATCGGATGGCGCAATGCAAAAACTTTCCAAAGCGCCCCTTAAAGCAACTCTTTCGGATTTTGAAAAATCCAGCAACGTTTCATCGATATCGAAGAATATGTTTTTAATCATTTTAACTATTTAACCTTTTTGCGGCATTTAAGTACATACGCTTCATACATGCGGCATCTTCCGCTTGCGTTCCTGCCGACTCAGACAAAACATGCGGCGAAAGTTTATATTCCGCAAAAACCTCGGCAAGCGGCTCGAACTCCGGACCGTACTTTGTGTCGGCAAACGTCAAATGCCTTTTTTCGCCTTTTGCTCCGTATTCGATTTTGGAAAAATGAACGTGCATATTCGACGTTTTTTCTTCGCCTATTCCGCTAACTAATTTATCTATTATACGTTTATAATCGTCTTTAGTTTTTAAAGACCCACATTCTCTCGCGTTGATATGCCCAAAATCGATACAAGGATATATGCTCGAATCGATATTGCAAAGTTCGATTATTTCCTCAACAGTTCCGATTTGCGCTTGCTTTCCCATAGTTTCGGGACAAATCAACAAATCGTCAAAACCTGCATCGTGCTTTTTTTGAGAGAGCAATTCGACGCCCTTTATCGTGCGATAAAATGCATCCTTTCTATCGGATCCACCCTCGCTTCCCGGGTGAAAAACACATCTTTTCCCACCAAACGCTTTAAGTGCCGCAAGCGAACTCAAAACATACCCGATCGAATTGTTGATTTTGTCGGGATCGGGATTTGCAAAATTGATAAAATACGGCGCATGCACGCTTATTTCGATGCCGCACCTATCCGCCTCTTTCCCGTACGTCTCGGCTGTAGCCATACCTATTCGCACTCCTTGTCCGAACGAATATTCAAACAGCTCTAATTCTCTGGTTTTAAGCCATTCAAACGCCTCAAATGTGGATTTGTGCCCTTCATTTACAAAACTTTCGGAATTACCCGACGGACCGAATTTTATCATTTGTTTTCTCCCGAATTAAATATTTTTTGCGCTACTTGCGCGTCGATATCGATTTGTTTTTTAAGTTCATCCGGTGATGAAAACTTCCTTATCGGACGAATATATTTTAAAAAACTCACCTTTACAAGTTCGCCGTAAATTTCCCTGTTGAAGTCCAAAACGTGGGTTTCTACGGTATAATTTGAGTCGTTAAACGTAGGTTTCGTTCCGACGTTTGTAATCGATGCATATTTTTGTTTTTCAAATTCAAAAATCGTTGCATAAACGCCGTCACGAAGTTTAACTTTGTTATCAACGTGAACGTTAATAGTAGGACATCCGAATTTTCTGCCGCGTTTAAAATCGCTCTCGACTTTATTTAATATAAAATACGGTTCGCCCAAAAGTTCATTGGCAACGCTCAAATCGCCATACAATAAGATATCCGCAAGCATAGTGGTCGAAACTTTCTCGCCTTCATAGGTAACAAAATTCTCGATAATAACTTTTGCATTGTAACCTGCGGCGAATTCAGCCAAATCACTAACGTTGCTCTTCGCGTTTTTTCCATAGCGATAATCGGCGCCGCATACAATTCCTACTATGTGGAAATTTTTAAATAGCAACTTTAAAAAACTATCTCCGCTAAGCGAAGCAAATTCATCATTAAGCGAAGCATAAACAATTCTATCGACACCTAATTCGTCGAGAATGTATTCCCTTTCAAAAAAGTTGTATATTTCATTAGACTTTTTAAATTTGCTTTCTTTCGTATTAAACGTAAATACCGCACTTTCGGCTTTCATCTTTTTTGCAAGTTGCTTTGTCTCTTCAATAAGTTTTCTATGACCGATATGAACGCAGTCAAAAAAGCCGAGAGCTATTACTATCGGGTTTTTTCTGTCAGATTGAAATATATCATTTATCGTCATATACACCTATTCGATTTAAAATTAAGCCAAGTACTATATAAAGGCAAGTTTTTTATAATACTTTAAGCGTTATTTGCTATTTTATTGATTTATTTCTTGCAATTGTCACATAAGATGATTGAAAATCTAAGTCATTTACAAGTTTAAATTTGTTATTCTGCCTTCTTTATGGCAGGCTTTTTTGAAGTCATATATCAAACCAGAACCCATACACATATCACACATCATCGCCGATTAGGATATTTATGGTTTATAGTTGTTTTACGGCATTAAATTCGAGTGCGAATTCTCAAACAGCTGTCGACCTTTTCAGCCATAGCAAAATTGGCACCATCAATAGTCAAAACAAAAACTCCCGTCGGCAAATCTTCGATTTTTAGCCTTACACCGTTTAAAGCCTTTTCCCTGAACTGATTTTTAAGCTCATAATGTTCATAGTCTTTTAACATAATTTCGTTCGATTTGACATTGTCAATCGGAGATTTTAAAAATTCTTCAAGTGTAATGCAATCCGAAATATTGACCGTTCCGCTTTGTTCTCTAATTATGTATTTCATATAGCCGAGCGTTCCGAGCTTTTTCGCCATGTCTCGTGCAATGCTTCTGACGTAAGTACCCGAAGAACAACGTATCGTAAACTCAAATTCGTTTGAGTTTTCCGATAGAAAATCCTCGTTCATTTTTATCTCGAATATATCGATTTCTCGTGGAGACAATTCTACGTCTTTGCCTGATCTAGCCAATTTATACGCCTTGACTCCGCCAACCGACAACGCGCTGTATTTTGGCGGCATTTGCATTTGCCTTCCTTGCATTTGCGGCAAAACGTCTTTAATTTGGGCAGCAGACGGAATTACGTTCGACATAGCAACCACCTCACCCGAAGCGTCCAGCGTATCGGTTTCAGAACCGAACACAAAACACGCCCTATACATTTTTTGCTTGTTTAGCGTATAGTCGAAAAGTCTTGCCGAATTTCCGATGCCAATTACAAGCACACCCATGCCGTCAGGGTCAAGCGTTCCGAAATGCCCTGCTTTTTGTTTTTCGCCCGTAGCTTTTGAAAGAGCATTGCGAACTTTCACAACAACATCACTCGAAGTCATCCCGCTACGCTTATTTATGCACACTATTCCGTTCATAAAAGTCTGTCTCTCGCCACTTTTAAAAGTTTGTCGCAAACGTCTTCGATATGTCCGCTTATTCTGCAACCTGCCGCTCTCGAATGACCGCCACCGCCGAAACAAGCCGCACATTCGTTTGCGTCAACGTATTTTTTTGTTCTTATCGAAACTTTATGGCTATATTCGGCGACTTGACTTACAGCATATGCAATTTCGACGCCGTCAACGTTGATAAGTTGAGCAATAATCCCGCTCGTTTCTGCAATAGTCGTATCGGTTGCTTCAAAATCTTCTTTCATCATTCGCACGATTGCGACTTTGCCGTCTTCGTAAAATTTGCTATTAGCCAGCACCCTGTTCGTTAAATTGAAAACGTTGAATTTCTTGCGACGGAAAATATTATATATGGTTTCGTCTTTATCAAAGTTAAAATCATACATTTCTTCCGCCGTTTTATGAGTTTCTTTCGTTACGTTCGAATATTGGAAACAACCGTTATCCGCAATCATGCCGGCAAAAAGGAATTGGACTGTTTTATCGTCAAGCAACTTCATAAATTTTAAAAAATCAAAAATTATTTCACTACACGACGAACGATTTTCGTCTAAAATCGTAAGACTTGAAAAAGCTACGTGACTTTTATGGTGGTCAATCGCCGCTGTATCTTTGGCAGATAAGAAAACTTTGTAGCACTCGCCTATTCTTTGCAAATCGCTTGAATCGATACCTATCGCAAGATCATACGTCAAATCGCTTGTTTTTGACATATTTTCATCGGACAAAATAAAATCGAGATTGTCAGGTATAAGGTCGTCACAGAAAACTTCGACGTTTTTTCCGAGTTTTTTGAGCGCGGTTTTCATTGCAAAAGCCGAACAAACCGTGTCGGGATCCGGACTTATATGGGAAAAAAGAGCAATGTTTTTTGCTCTTTCTATTTTTTGCGATAAATTCTCAAAATCGTTTTTCTTAATCATTTGTTTTCACCGTCGTTATCGTCGGAAACAGGCTCGATATTAAGTTCCTTCAAAATTTTGTCGATTTTCATTCCGTATTGAATGGAATCGTCAACCACAAAATGAAGTTCCGGCAAAAGGCGCATTTGCACTCTATCTTTGAGTTGATTTCTTATAAAGCCGTTTGCTTTCGAGATTATATCAAGCGATTCCTTTTGTTTTGCCTTATCGTCGGTATAAAAGCTCAAATAAACCTTTGCATATTTTAAGTCGGGAGTAGTTTTTACTCTGGTGATAGAAATCATTCCGACAGATATGCGAGGATCTTTAAGCTCGTAATCGATAACGTAAGATATTTGTTTTTGAAGTTCGCTGTTTACTCTTTCAATTCTACCCATATTTCCCCACTTGTTAAGCTAAACGTTTTAGCTTATTTAACTTGTTCCATACGGAACGCTTCGATAATGTCACCGACTTTAACGTCGTTGAAATTGTCAATCAACATACCGCAATCATAATCTTTGCTAACTTCTTTAACGTCGTCTTTTTCGTGTTTAAGCGATGCGATAGTGCTTTCTACAACGATTGTTCCGTCGCGAACGACACGGACTTTTGCGCTACGCAAAATTTTGCCGTCAAGAACGTGACAACCTGCAATCGTGCCGACTTTTGAAACCTTGAAGAGTTCACGGACTTCTGCGCTACCCAAAACGACTTCTTTAAATACAGGGTCGAGCAAGCCTTTCATAGCTTTTTCGATATCGTTGATTGCGTCGTAAATTATACGATAGCATCTGATGTCGATATGTTCCTTTTCGGCAAGAGTTTTTGAGTTTGCGTCAGGTCTGACGTTAAATCCGATAATAATTGCTCCCGTCGTATCGGCAAGCATAACGTCGGATTCTTTAATTCCGCCGACGCCGCCGTGTATAACTTTAATTTCGACTTCTTCATTGTCAGGCGAATCGTTGAGTTTCAATATCGATTGTTTTAACGCTTCCAAAGAACCTTGAACGTCGGCTTTAATGATAATAGGCAATTCTTTAAAGCCTTTCTTCATAAAGTCATCAAGCGAAAGACGCTTTTTAGCATTGTCTTCGACAACCGCATGAATCGATTTTCTTTCGTCGGCAAGTTGACGAGCAAATCTTTCATCGTCAACGACGTTAAGAACGTCGCCTGCGTTAGGAACTTCGTCAAAGCCCGTTACCGAAACAGGAGTTGATGGGCCCGCTGCTTTGATAGCTCTTCCGCTGTCGTCAATCATTGCCCTGATTTTACCTGTTACAGTGCCGACAACAACGACGTCGCCGACTTTAAGAGTACCTTTTTCGACAAGTACGGTTGCGACAGGACCTTTACCCTTGTCAAGACGAGCTTCGATAATTGTACCCTTTGCTTTTCTGTCAGGATTTGCTTTAAGTTCTTGCATTTCAGCAACAAGCAAAATGGTTTCGAGAAGATTTTCGATTCCTTCACCCGTTTTTGCCGAAACGTTACAAACAGGAGTCGTACCGCCCCATGCCTCAGCCAAAATATCGTAATTGGTGAGTTGTTGCAAAATCTTATCCGGTTCTGCGGTAGGTTTATCGATTTTGTTGACGGCTACAATCATTTGAACGCCTGCCGACTTCGAGTGGTCTATCGCTTCGACTGTTTGTGGCATAATGCCGTCGTCGGCCGCAACAACCAATACTGCTATATCGGTGACTTGCGCGCCTCTTGCTCTCATAGCGGTAAACGCTTCGTGTCCCGGAGTGTCGATAAACGTAATTTGTTGACCTTTGACTTTAATCGTATACGCGCCGATGTGTTGCGTAATGCCGCCCGCTTCGCCGCTTACGACCTTTGTCTTTCTGATATAGTCGAGAAGCGACGTTTTGCCGTGGTCAACGTGTCCCATAATGGTAACAATCGGCGGTCTCGGTTTAAGCGATTCAGGGCTGTCCGCCGAATCGATATTTTGTTCGTTTATGGTATCTTCGAGCGTTTTATCGAGTTTTAATTCAAGTTCGACGCCGAGTTCGCTTGCAACAAGCGAAGCCGTTTCAAAATCGATGTTTTCGTTAATCGTTTTAATTATACCCAAAACGAAAAGTTGTTTGATGATTTCCGTACCCGTCTTGCCGATTTTTTCCGAAAGCAATTTGATTGAAAAAACTTCCGAATTGACAACAGCGTGGTCGATTTTTATAGCTTGAGCTTTAGGAGCATCGTTCTTTTTAGTTCTTTGTCCCCTGATTCTCGTATCCATTTCGTAGTCTTGGCTGTCCGTTATGGTTGCGCCACGCTTGAAATCTTGACGTTGTGAATCAGCAAAGCCCTTCTTAGACAACTCATATCTTGACATTGCCTTTTTATCGTCGGCGGCAAAATTGGTTGCCTTACGCTTTTGTTGCGGTTTGTTATTGTTTGACGGAATAACAGCAGGCGCCGTATAGCCACCGTTGTTAGGTCTTGATCCTTGCGGTCTGCCCCCACCGCCATTTTGATTAAATTGCGGACGCGGACCGTTGCCGTTTTGATTTCTGTTACCGTAAGGTCTTTGCGTATTGTCAAAGACTCTCGTTTGGACGTTTTTCTTTTCTTGCGGCTTCGGCTTTTCAGGCGGAATAAAAATTCGACGCGGTTCGTTGAAAACAGGCTTTTCGCGTTCCGGTTCGATAGCAAAAGTTCTATGAGGGACATTGCCTGTCTTCGCCGCTGCTTTTGCCGCAGGCTTTTCTTCCTTTGCGGCTTCGCGTTTTGGTTCTGTTTTTGGCGCTTCTTTCACTTCGCCGACGGATTCCGCTTTTTTAGCGACAGGCTTCGTTTCCTCAACTTTAGAAACGGACTTTTCGACCTTTTTCTCCGATTTGCTCACATCCTTATTGACGATAGGATCGACTGTTTCTACTGCCGATTTCGCCGCAATAAAGCTCTCTTTCTTTTTATTGACAGCATCAAGCAAGTTACGCGCCTTGGTTTTTAAGCTCGTAACATCAGAAATAAGACTCGGCAAAACATTGTCCTTATATTTATCAAGTCCGTTTTTTATTTCTGCATTATCAGTTTTGTTTTCAGCTGTTTCGCTCATACACACCTCGTTATTTTTGTGATAGTTCATTTATAATTGCATTTGCCAAGTTTTCATCGACAACGGCTATAACTTTACAACCTTGTTTGTTTGCAAGTTCGGCAACGTTGCTTGTCTCAAACACGCTTGTGCCGCCGAAATTCAATATTTCTTTTTTTGTTCTTTCCGACGCGCTGTCGCAAACCAATATAAGTGGATAGCGTTTTTTCTTTTTCGTTATATTGTCTACCCCTAAAACTACTTTGCCGGCTTTTTGGGCAAAACCTAAATATGTAACGATTTTTTGTTTATTCATATTCTTTAAGCGTCGAATAAATATCGCCGTCAAGTTCTTTTTTGAAAGCTCTGTTAAGCAAATGCTTGTCAATTACTTTCGGAAGGCAACTTTTGCAAACGTAAACGCTCTTCCCGTCGCTGTTGCCTTTATAATTTATTTCGTACTTGTCGCCGACCTTAGAAACTTTGATAAGTTCGCTTTTTTCAAGCCTATCTCGGCAGCAAACGCACATCCTGACATTTTTTGCTCTCGTCATAATTATTCTTGTTCTTCGTTTTCGATAGTTCCAAGACTCGATTGAGGTTTAACGTCTATCTTCCAACCCGTAAGTTTTGCGGCAAGCCTTGCGTTTTGACCGCTCTTACCGATTGCAAGGCTGAGCTTATCGTCAGGAACGATAACCGTTGCGGTTTTGTTGTCCTCTACGCAACGAACCATAAGAACTTGCGCAGGAGAAAGCGCCCTTGCTATATATTCAAGCGGATCTTCACACCAAAGAATGACATCAACTTTCTCGCCGCCGAGTTCGCCGACGATTTCGTTTACCCTGACGCCCTTATTGCCGATGCAAGCTCCCGTCGCATCGATATTCGGGTCTTCCGAATAAACAGCGATTTTCGTTCTGAAACCTGCTTCTCTGACGATAGATTTAATTTGGATAAGTCCGGCTTTAATTTCAGGAACTTCGTTTTCAAACAAACGTCTTACAAGCCCTGCCGAAGCTCTCGACACAACGACTTGCGCACCCTTTGCAGAAGTTCTTATCTTTTTAAGATAAACTTTAATCGTATCGTTTATTTCGTATCTCTCGCCCGGAATTTGGTCTTGAAGCATAAGTACGCCTTCCATTTGATTCGACGTAATTTCAACGTAAACCGTTCCTTGCTCGATTCTTCTGATAACTGCCGAAACGATTTCGCCTTGATGGTCGTTCATTTCGTTCACAACCATATCCTTTTTAATATCGTTAAGACGTTGAAGAATAACTTGTTTTGCGGTTTGCGCGGCAATTCTCGAAAACTCTTCCGGCGGAATTTCCTCAATGACGGTATCGCCGACGTTGTAAGAAGGCTTGATTTCACGAGCTTCTTCGAGCGTAATTTCCTTATCGTAATCTTCGACTACGTCGTCGTTTTCGACAACCGTTCTATATGAATACACTTTGATCGAGTGTTTTGCTTCATCGATGTTTACTGAAATATTTCTGGTTTCGCCGTATTCTTTTTTGAAAGCGGAGATCATCCCTGCTTCAAGAGATTCGATGAGTGATTCCTTTGAAATTCTTCTTTCTTTCTCGATAGCGTCAAGCGCCGAGAAGAATTCTTTGTTGACCATATTTCCTCCTAAAACTTTATCCAAGGCTGTGCCTTACGGATATTTTGTCTTAATATATTAAATTTTTTAATCTGTCCTTTTTCGTTTGAAGAAACCGTTACTTCTTCATCGGTATACGAAACAAGAGTTCCCCTAACCGCATTTTTGCCATTTTCGCCGTCTTTTAAAAACACTTCGATTTCCGTATCAAGACTGCGTCTGAAATCGTCGTTTGTGACAATAGGTCTGTCAAGCCCCGACGAAGAAACGTTTAAAACGTAATCATCCGGAAACTCGCTTTCAAGCTCGGCAAGAGGCGCGTCTAACGCATTGTGAAAAATTTCGCAATCATCAAGATTTATCCCGCCCTTTTTGTATAAAAACACGTTTAAATTGAGCTTGTTATATTCTTTCGTAAAAGTGACGTCGACGAT
This sequence comes from Bacillota bacterium, assembly GCA_028724485.1. Taxonomy (GTDB): domain Bacteria; phylum Bacillota; class Clostridia; order Christensenellales; family CAG-917; genus CAG-917. The sequence continues at coordinate 10,442 of JAQYCY010000047.1, forward strand.
TTCAACGCCGAGATTATCGGCAATCGGATTGATTGCGGTTTTAACTTTTTCGAGCAATTCGTTCATTTCGTTTCCTTTAGCATTCGCCAAACGCTTATAAAAAATTGAGTGAGCCAAGGCTCACTCTAAGTAAATCATTATCTAAGCATATATATAATACTATCTATTTAAGTTTTTGGCAAGCATTTTAAAGCACTTTTAAAAACTTACCGCAAAGTTAAACGTTATTTTGCCTATTACCTGTTTCCACTCTTACTTTTATCTTTAAGTTCGCATATGTACATAAATAAATCACAGGTAGCAATAACGTCCGATAAAGCTCTATGTGCGTTTTCGTGATTGAAACCGAGCATTTTTGACAGGCTTTCAAGATTAAAAACCCTTGTACCCTTGACGTATTGCCTTGCAAGCGCAAGCGTGTCGATAAGTTCGTTATTGTAAATATAACCGCATTCTTTCGATTCCCTCGACAAAATAGGAAAATCGTATCCTATATTGTGAGCGACAAGCGAAGAACCTCTTGTAAACTTGAAGAAATCGTGCGCAATCGCCTCGAATTTCGGAGCGTCACAAACCATATCGTCCGTTATGTTATTTACTCTTGACGCTTCGGGCGGTATCGGCATATCGGGATTTACAAGCGTTTCGAAAGTTTCGGTTATCACCCCGTTTTCAATTTTTGCCGCGCCGATTTCAACGATTTTCGCATCTTGTCCGAGCCCTGTGGTTTCAAGGTCGAAAACGACGTAAGAATTACCTATAAGCTCGCTTGCAGGCGGCGCGTCGACGTCAAATAGACTAGCCTGCTTTTCTCTGACGTACGGTCTTGGCTGAACGATACGATAATACTTTTGCACGGGTTTAGACGTATCGGTGTTTTTTATCGAATCAAAATTTATTTCCGCCATGGAAATTGCGCTAACCGTATATTGCAAACCGCCAAACTTACTTTCGGTTACGTCACCGAAACACAAAACGTGCATTCCGTCATAAAGCGCATCGAGCATTTTTTCTTGCTTAACATTCGGAAATGCGATGCAATCGATAGACTTTGTCGTATCGTTCAAAGTCCATTTATAAAGTTTGAGTTTTTCGGGTGAATCCGGAATGGTCGGATCAAACCTTTTGTTTGCGTATTCTCTTGACGTTACGTTCGTAACCTTGCCGCAAAGCGTAATGCGTTCAATCGGTTCTTTAATTTCTGATATGTAAGAAGGCAGATTACCGATTGTTCCGCCTTTAAACTTGGAAAACAACTTTTTTCCTTCGGTTACTTCAATTAGTTTTGCATTTGAATAAACGACGTTGTTTTCAAGCTGAATTTCATTGGCATCGTCGCTGTTCGGAACTTCGACGAGTTTAACTTCGCAATCGCAAGCAAAATTTTTTCCGACGTAGTCTTCAAGTTCTTCGTCGATATTCTTATCGCTCAACATTTTATACAGTGTGCTTTCAAGTTCTACAGTTACTGTCACACCGATAGATTTACTCACGTCGCTTGCCGCCTGACTTTCTGCCTTAACCGAATTTTTTTTCATTTGTTTGAAATAGAAAGGATAATTTTCGTTGAGATATTGATAAATTTTCGTAACTATAACACCAGCATCGGCAATCGTTCGCGAAAACTGCACTTCAACGTTTATGTCGGGGAAAATCTCCATAATTATTTTACGTATTTCTTCTTCGTCGCTTTCTGTGATTAAGCTGATTTCATAAGCCGAAACGGTAAAATTGACGACTAAAAGCCGCCTTTGCTCATAATAAGTACACTTATTGAAATTGAGCATAGGATATTTGTTTTTTGTTTTTCCCTTGAACAATTCTACAAAATTGTTTTCCTTCATCGTTTGCTCCAAATTTTTGTTTTTATGTGTATTTGTAGCTTGCAGGTAAACCTGTCGTAGTGAATTAAATTATATACGCTGTAAGATCAATGCCGTAACAGCCATACCGATATTACAATCGTAATAGATATTAAAATACCGACAGCCGACCTAACACTTTACTTAGCGATTAAAAGCGTCGATTTTTTCAATAATACGTTTTTTCAGGCACTCAAAAGCGACGTCGTTTGAAACCGTATCAACCGCTTTTCCGTCAACAAAAATAACCGATTTTTCATTTCCGCCGGCAATTCCTACGTCGGCGTCTTCACTTTCGCCTATGCCGTTGACCACGCACCCCATTACGGCAACTTTCAATGGCGTTTTACAGTCGCAAAATTCCTTTTCAATCGCTTTTGCAAATTTCGACACGTCGATTGTCGTTCGTCCGCAAGTAGGACACGCTATGACTTCAAACTCTTTTTTGATTCCGAGCGCCGATAGGATTTTACGCGCGGCATACACTTCCTTTACAGGCTCGTCGCTTAACGAAACGCGCACCGTGTCGCCTATTCCCTTTAAAAGCAACGACCCTATTCCTATCGAATTTTTTATCAAGCCGCTTTCAAAAGTTCCTGCTTCCGTTATTCCTATATGAAGCGGATAACGAGATGTTTCAAAAAGTTTTTCGTATGCCTTTATGCAAGTCCTTACGTCCGATGACTTTACCGATAAAACCATTTGCTCGAAACCAAGGTCTTCGATGCGTTTTACGCTGTCAAGCACGCTATTCACAAGTCCGTCACAAATCGGAAGGTTTTTATATACCTTTGCAATCGAACCTGCATTTACGCCAACTCTTATCGGCACGTTTCTTTCTAAACAAACGGAAACAAGCGTTTTTAATTCGCCGATTGGAAAATTTCCCGGATTTATCCGAACTTTATGCGCCCCTGCTTCGACGGCTTTAACGGCAAGCGACGGATTGAAATGTATGTCGGCAACGATAGGTACCGTCACGTTTTTTACTATTTCTTTCAATGCTTTTGCTGCGGCTTCGTTGTTTACCGTAACCCTTACGATATCGCATTTCGCACTTTGTAGTTCTTCGATTTGTTTAACGGTAGCGGAAACGTTTTCGGTTTTTGTATTGGTCATCGATTGAATACTTATCGAACCGCCACCTATAACGACGCCGCCACAGTTCACGGATATTTTTTTCATAGTTTAAACTTAACTCACCAAATGGAAAATGTCAAGGAATACGGCAAGCACCAACAGCAAAATTAACCCTACCGTATGGATAATACCCTCGACTTTTCGGTTAAGCGGTTTTCCTCGTATCCATTCGATGACGGTAAACACCATTCGCGCACCGTCGAGCGCAGGGATAGGCAATAAATTCATAACTGCAAGGTTTGCCGAAATAATCGCCACGACGTAAAGAAGATTTGAAAAACTCATCATCGTAGATTCTGCAATCGTCTTTACAACGGTTATAGTTCCGCCGGCGCTGGACAAAGCGACTTTGCCCGTTAAAAGCGCGCCTAAACTTGCAAGTATCTTAAATACAACGAAAAACGCAAAACTAAACGACCTTCCGAGCGCTTTAAAAAACGGCAGCTTTGTAACGCCGATTGCCCTCGTAACACCGTAGCCTTTATAACACCAATTTCCCTTTTCATTTTTTTGCGCCGAAAAACTTACTTCGCTTTCTCCTCGCAAAACTTTAAACGACGCTTCTTTTGTGTCACTCGGTAAAAAGTCTTCGATTTTTTGCGGATTTTTATAAGGGTCGATATAGTTTTCCTTACTTAGTTCGGTATTATTGATTTTCACAATCAAATCGCCTTCTTGAAAAACTTTAAAATAATCCTTTTTTGCTTCGAATTTAACGGCTTTTCCGTTTCGTAAAACTTTGAACGTTGCAACGTCGCCTGCTTTTGAAAAAGCAAGTTCAACGTCCTCCGGAAGCATAATATTAACTTGTTTTCCGTTTATCGCAAGAATTGCGTCTCCCTCAACAAAAGGCGTTTCATAGCCGCTATCCGAAGTCTTAACTTCTTTGACGATGGGTAAAACTTGTCCGTAAATGGCAAAGAAAAGCGTTATGAAAAATATTGACGACAAAAAGTTGAAAAATGCGCCTGAAAAAAGTACGATAAGTCGCTTCCACGGTTTTTGATTGTTAAATGCTTCGGGATCGGGATTTTCTTCGTCTTCGCCTTTAAACGAGCAAAAACCGCCCACCGGAATGGGACGCAAAGAAAACTGCTCACCGCTTTTTAATTTCTTTTTAAATATCGCAGGTCCGAAGCCTATGGCAAATTCTTCAATTTTAAAGCCTAACATTTTTCCTGCCAAATAATGCCCCGATTCGTGAATTACAATCATCACCATAAGAGCAAGTATAGCAAGTAAGACGTAGCCGATATAGGTAAAGACTTCGGCAGCCGTTGCAGATATAACAAAACTTAAATTCATAGCACTTTATTATATTTGATAATTATATTTTTATAACCGTTCGGCGTTTCCGTTTATCGATAACGATAAACTATAACCACAATGGTCTCGATTATAACAAATGCACACAGTTATATTATTGTCAATATTTAATGTTTTATTTTAATTTAAATTTTGAGTTACTGACAAACCTTAACAATAAAGCTATATAAAATAAAAACCAAACAGCTTTTCATTAAGCATACAAAATTTGAGCCGCTCAAAACATATTAACTATCAAGCTATAAGAAACGAAATAACTTAAAGTATTTTTAACGATAGGCTAGCTCAAAAAACAGCTTATCATAAAACCTACTTCTTGCATTTTATAATACGTTTTTTATAACGTTTTATTCGGTTTGTTATAACTTTTCGTCATTATGTTTTTCGATATTATTGTTTTTTCGATATTATTGCTTTTCGTTATATATGGCTTTTAAACCCTTTTTTGGCGGTTTTAAACCGTGCCTTTTAAATATGCTTTTACTTGTTTATCGATTTCAAACGCGTCAGATAGGCAATCTATTCTACTTTCCGCAAATTTGTGCAATACTTTTTGCAAATTATCGGAAATGTCATAAAATTTAATTTCATCACGCAGATATTTATCGACCAAAAACTCGTCAGCCGACGAAATTGCACAACAAGCACCCTGTCCGCATTTCAATGCGTTTAAAGCGATTTTCAAGCACGGAAACCTGTCGTTGTCAATCTCAAAAAATTCAAGCGACCTTATCCTGACAAAATCAAGGTTTTGTATACACCTTTCACCGCGTTCGGGATAAAACATTGCAAGCTCTATCGGCAAAAGCATATCCGGATAAGCGAGAGACGCTTTAAACGAGTTATCCTTAAACGAACACATAGCGTGAACTATGCTCTGCGGATGCAATAAAACTTCTACCTGCTCCGGTGAAATTTCAAACAAATTTACCGCTTCGATAACTTCGAGTCCTTTGTTAAAAAGAGTCGCCGAATCTATGGTGATTTTCTTTCCCATATTCCAAACGGGATGATATAGCGCTTCTTTTGCGCGCACCTTTTCAATCTCCGCTTTGCTTTTATCACGCAATGCGCCGCCACTTGCGGTTATGTACACTTTTTTTAGATTTTCTTTTTTTTCGCCGAACATACATTGCCAAATAGCGGAATGTTCGCTGTCAACAGGTAATATATTTGCACCGCTCTTTCTTGCAACTTGCCACATTAGTTTTCCGCCGCATACCATCGCTTCTTTGTTGGCGGTTGCAAGGTTCGTTCCTTGCTCAAGAGCAGCCAGCGAAGGTTCAAGTCCTGCAAGTCCCGTGACGGCACAAACCACAAGGTCACATTCTATTTTCGCAAGTTCTGAAAGTGACGACACTTTTTTCGCTCCGTTCATCGGCGAAATATCCCCGTTTTCTAAATAAAAATATTTAGCATTAAAATCTTCTATTTGTTCGGTAAGCAGTTCGCCGTTTGAAAATGCGGACAAACCGACAATCTCAAAATCATCGGAAAACCGTCTTACGATTTCAAGCGTTTGTTTACCCACCGAACCCGTTGAACCTAATACAGTAACTCTTTTCATACCTATAAAACTTTAATAATGTTTTTTATCAATATTCTTTATTTCATAATTATTTCTAAATATTCTTTATTCCATAATTATTTCTAAATCTGATATTGACTTTTCTTTATTTTCTTATTATTTATCTTTAATTTATATTGGCTTTTTCAATTTGATATTGTTAATATTAGCATTATTACAATCGATTTTTATTAGTTTTTAAAATCACATTCTTGTCATTAAAATCAATCGACAATAATGCAGACCGATTTTATCATACGGAATAAATAATAGTAAACGCAATGAGCAAAAGTACAAGCGTATACATTATGCTGTCTATTCTGTCCATCGCTCCGCCGTGTCCGGGAAAAATATTGCCGTAATCTTTGACGCCTATGCAACGTTTAATTTTGCTTGCGGCAATATCACCCACTTGCGAAACTATTCCGCCGACAAACCCGATTGCAAGGTATATAAGCGCAGACTTCCAAGGCGTGTCCGTAAACGGAACGTAGCCTATGTCAGAAAGCACGTTGAAGTATTCAAAGAACAAGAACATTGCAACGGCGGCAATCATTGCGCCCAAAAGTCCGCCGATTGCACCCGATATAGTCTTTTTAGGCGAAATTTTAGGACAAAGTTTAGGTCCCTTAACAGTTGAACCTACCCAATACGCCATACTGTCGCAAAATACAGGCATAAACACCGCAAAAACTATTGCGAATATCGCGCAATATTTTATCGATATGACGTATGCGCTTGCAAGCATCATAAACGGATATACCATTGCAAATATCGTTGATAGCAAATCATTTAGAGGTCTATCCGTAGAAAACGCAAACATTCCTATTGCAAGAGCCGCAGAAAAAAGGAATGAAATAAACAATCCGACAAGCCCCGTACCGCAAAACCGTTCCATAAGATAAAACACGGGATAAATTGTAACGCCTAGTACAAACAACGGCAATCTGAACATATATATTTCGGCCTTTGTAAACGATTTGTACATTTCATAAAGAGCAAGCAAACCGAATGACAAAATCAATAAATCGCCGAAAATCGAACCGAATTTTGCGTTGAAAAAATATTCAAGAACAAGCATACCGATAACGTAACCGATAAGCAATACCGCCGTTGCGGTTCTTACAAAAAACGTTTTCATTTACTCACCATAATTCCTTTTCGTATTTTTGAAACTTTCGATAAACTCTTCGATTTCCGCAGGCGTTGCGTCAGGCCAAAGTGTATCCGAAAAATAAATTTCCGAGTATGCCGCTTCAAAGAGCATAAAGTTTGAAAGTCGTCTTTCTCCGCCAAATCTGATTATCATATCGAGCGGCGGTAAAAACGAAGTAGACAGACACGCTTTAAAACCGTCTTCGGTAAAAAGCGCGTCGATTTGTTTTGACGTTTCGTCTTCCGTCAAACCCTCTTCCTGACAAAGAGCAAGAGTGTCGATTGACCTTTCAAGAAGTCTTCTCGCTCCCCTTACAATGTCATTTCTCGCTCCGTAACCGACACAAATATTGACCAACATATCAAACTCTTTGTTTTCGTTATCAAAAGAGTGAATTTTTTTGAGCAGTTCTTTCGGAATATACTTTTCATCGCCCACAAACGACAATGCGACGTTTTTTGGATGTTTATCGATAAATCCGCCGATTATATTCATAATTGCGTCTTTTTCCGCTTGCGGACGTTTGGCGTTCTCGCTTGAAAACGCATACACGCTTATGCACTTCACTTCGCTTCCCGCAAAATGATGTATAACGTTTTCTAAAGCGATAAGCCCTGACTTATAACCGTCCATAACGCTTACGCCGTTGTTTTTTGCCCAACGTCTGTTGCCGTCAATTATCAAACCAATGTGTGTAGCTTTGTTTTCCATTTGTAGCACCGTTAAATTTAAATCGAATTCTATTCGACAGGTTTAATTTGTATATTTAGAATTAAATTTGCATCAACGCATATAACTTTCTTTAATGCAATGATATTCTTTTGTTTGCTAAAATTATTTAATTTAGTTAAGTCTTATTATTTTAATTGTCAAGACTATTTTTTGCTGTAAGACTTATATTTGCTTTTTGAGATTATAAATTAAAAGCGAGCAACGCTCGCTTTTTGATTAAATCGACATAACTTCGGTTTCTTTCTTTTTAAGACTCGTTTCGAGCTTGTCGAGATATTCGCCGATAACTTTGTCAACGTCCTTTTGGAAGTCTTTTAAATCGTCTTCCGTGATAACGTTGTCTTTTTGAAGTTTTTTAAGTTCGTCCATAGCGTCACGGCGAGCGTTTCTGATGCCGATTTTGCCGTTTTCACCGATGTTTTTGATGTCCTTAACGATGAGCTTTCTCTTTTCCTCGGTAAGTTCAGGAAAAACAAGGCGGACAACTTTACCGTCGTTTGTCGGAGTAACGCCGAGGTTTGCGGCAAGTATGGATTTTTCAACTTCTTTCAAGGAATTTTTATCCCAAACCGATATTGTCAAAACTCTCGCTTCGGTGACAACAACGTTGCCCACTTGATTGAGCGGTGTTTCAACGCCATAGCAGTTGACCATAATCTTATCCAAAATGTGCGGATTTGCTCTTCCCGCGCTAATCAAATTGATTTCATGTCTAAAACTTTCATAAGCCTTTTCGGCGTCCTCGTTTAAACTGTCGAAAATCAAATCTACTTCATCAATTCCGTAGCCCATAAATATCTCCTATAACCTTTATTCAATGGAACTATTATAACAAACAATTATGTTTTTGGCAATACTATTTTATTCACAAAGAAAGCAATAGTTTTGCCAAAGCAAATTAGTCGCCGATATACGTACCGAGATTTTCACCCTTAACAACTCTTATAATACTATCCTTTTCGGCGAGCGCAAAAGTAATAACGGGAATATGATTATCCATACAAAGAGTAATTGCGGTAGTATCCATAGCTTTAAGCTCTTTTTTGATGACGTCCATATAAGTGAGCTTATCGAATTTTACGGCATTTTTGTTTACCTTAGGGTCACTGTCGTACACGCCGTCAACGTTTTTCGCAAGAAGGAGAGCTTCCGCTCCGATTTCGGCAGAACGCAAAGCCGCGCCGGTATCGGTCGAAAAATAAGGATGTCCCGTGCCACAAGCAAAAATTACGATTCTGCCCTTTTCAAAGTGCCTTATTGCCTTGCGAAGAATAAACGGTTCTGCCACTTCGGCAATTTCGATAGCCGTTTGAACTCTGCATTGAAGTCCGTTTCTTTCAATACAATCCTGAAGAGCAAGCGCGTTGATTACGGTCGCAAGCATTCCCATATGGTCTGCGGTCGTTTGATTCATTTCCTTATCGGCTTGTCTGCCACGCCAAAAGTTTCCGCCACCGATAATAATGCCGATATCGACGCCGAGTTCGTGGACCTCTTTGAGCTGACGAACTACTTCGTTCATTTTTGCTTGGTCAATGCCGAAACCGCTGTCTTTTGCCAATGCTTCGCCCGAAAGTTTAATTATAATTCTCTTGTACATAAAACGTCCTCCAAAAACGTAGAAAAAGGGAACACAAAAAGTGTTCCCTTAAATAAATTATTTAACCTTTGCTACTTGATCCATGATTTCTTTTACGAAATCGTCTTCTTTCTTTTGAAGACCTTCGCCCATTTCAAAACGGGTAAAGCGGATGATTTTTGCATCTCCGTTAGCTTTAAGATATTGAGCAATCGTCATATCGCCGTTTTTAACGAAATCTTGTTCGACAAGGCAAACGTCCTTGTAATACTTTTTAATTCTGCCTTCGACCATTTTTTCGATAATTTGAGCAGGCTTGCCTTCGTTGAGAGCTTGAGCTTTAAGAATTTCTTTTTCTTTTTCAAGTTCTTCTGCAGGAACTTCGCTCGGATAAACGTATGAAGCCTTTGCAGCCGCGATTTGAAGAGCTACGTCGTGAAGAACTGCTTTGTCTGCGCCCTTGCTTGCTTCGACGATAACGCCGATTTTGCCACCCATGTGAATGTAGGTGTCAACTTCACCGTCATTTGAAACGTATTTTTCAAATCTACGAATAGTGATTTTTTCACCGCATTTTGCAACTGCTTCGACACGAGCCGCTTCGTTTGCTTCTTGAACTTCTTCAATCGACTTAACGTCGTTGTTCATAATGTACTCTGCAACGCCGTTCACAAAGTTCTTGAAAACGTCGCCCTTTGCAACGAAGTCCGATTCACAGTTGACTTCGACCAAAACGCCCTTATTTCCATCTATGAGAGCATAAACAATGCCTTCCGATGCGATTCTGCTTTGCTTTTTAGCAGCGGTAGCCATACCCTTTTCACGAAGAAAATCGATAGCTTTTTCCATATCGCCGTCGGTTGCGACCAATGCTTTTTTGCAGTCCATCATGCCGACGCCCGTGCGCTCTCTTAAATCCATTACGTCTTTTGCTGTAAAACTCATATCCTACTCCTTAGTCCTTGTTTTCTTCGATAGCTTTGCCGACTTCGATTGCAACGTCTTCCATTTTTACTTCATCGGCAGCTTCTTCGGTTCTTTGCGGAACTGCGCTTTCGCCTTGTTTTGCTTCGATGCATGCATCGGCAATGATTGAAGCGAAAAGTTTGATTGCGCGAATTGCATCGTCGTTACCCGGAATGACGTAATCGACAAGATCAGGATCACAGTTCGTATCGACGACTGCAACGACAGGAATTCCGAGAGCTTTTGCTTCTCTGATTGCGATTTCTTCCTTTTTAAGGTCTACAACGAACATAACGCCCGGAAGCGAACGCATATTTTTGATACCGCCAAGGTTCTTTTCAAGGATATCTCTTTCGGCTTTGAGTTTTTGCACTTCCTTCTTAGAACGAAGGTCGAACTCGCCGATCATTTCCATTTGGTTGATTTTGTTCAAACGGTCGATTCTCATGCGGATAGTCTTAAAGTTTGTAAGAGTACCGCCAAGCCATCTTTGGTTGATGTAGTACATTCCGCATCTTTCGGCTTCTTCTTTGATAGCGTCTTGAGCTTGCTTCTTTGTGCCGACGAACAAAACCGTCTTGCCTTGCTCTACTTGTTCTTTAACGAACTTGTATGCTTCTTCGACCATGTCGACCGAGATTTGCAAATCGATAATGTGAATATCGTTTCTTGCTGCGAAAATATACTTGCCCATTTTCGGATTCCATCTTTTTGTTTGATGTCCGAAGTGTACGCCTGCTTCAAGCAAGGCTTTCATTGATGTAACTGCCATTTTTTGGCCTCCTGTGTTTTTTTGTCCTCCTTGCGAGTTTAACGTTTTTTGCAACCCTAAGGCAACAGCAAAAAACTGCCCACAAGTGTGGCTTTGTAACGATTATATAAAAATATAAAAAAAAACGCAAACGAATTAAGGCGTTGTTTGAAATTTTTTTCAATTACGCAATTCAAATTTGCTATTTTTCTTGAATTTATTACTAAAATTTAAATGCGACATAAATCTATAATCAATTAAATGACAAATTCAACCGATTAAAAAAATTATACTGCTTATATTGCAGTTATTTATGTTATTAAATATCCTTTTTAATATATCTTTAAAACACATAAATCTATAAAATAAACGACAAATTCAACCGATTAAAAAAATTATACTACTTATATTACAGTTATTTATGTTATTAAATATCCTTTTTAATATATCTTTAAAACAAAATCTTTTAAACAAAAAAGCCGATTTTACTCGGCTTCATCGTTTAATTGTTCGCATTTTTCAAGTTCTTTTTCAAACTCTTTAAATACCCTGTCAAGAAGTTTTTCGTCTTCAATCGGCGCAAAGCTGTCTTCGCCGTTTTCGTTTTCAATTATCTCATAAATCAAAACTTCGTCGTCCGCAATGTCTTCGAGCGGTTCGACAGGTTGTAAAACCACAAACCAGCGCTTATCGACGTCAAGCGTTGCCAAATGATAAAAATCTTCATCTTTGTCGCTGACTTCGTTGTGAAGCGTGATGATATCGTCTTCTTCGTCAATCAAGTTTTCCGAATCTTCAAAAAAATCTGCCATATTTATCTCCTTAGTCGCAGTGTTACGACTTATTTCTCGTTTATAATATCACAAGTTTTGAGATATGTCAAAACCTTGAGATATGTCAAAACCTATCTAAATAGGCTTGCAAAATTATACAAGCCGCTACTTTGTCGATAACTTGTTTGCGTTTTTCTCGCCGCATATCCGCTTCGAGTAAAACTCGTTCGGCGGAAACGGTTGTCAGCCTTTCGTCCTGATAAACGACTTTTAGACCGCTTTCCTGTTCGAGCAAATCGCCGAACTCTCTTGTTTTTACTACTCTCTCGCCTTCCGTGCCGTCCATATTTATCGGCAAGCCCAACACAAAAACGTCGGCGTCTTCCGTCTTTGCCATTTCGCAAAAATGCGCAATATCGCCTTTTATCCCACGCCTAACGTATGTTTCTCTTGCGTGCGCCATAGTTCCGAGCAAATCGCTCACCGCAACGCCTATTCTTACTTCACCGATATCTAATCCGATTTTTCTTTTCATATCCGTCCTTTAACAATTCTGTCGTTTTTTTGTATTCGATTTAAGCAGCCTGCGTATTTTACAAATGCAATTATTATTACAAACGCAGTTATTACAAACACATTATATATCTTCGCTTATTATTTTTTCAAGATTATTCTTGACCTTTTTAAACAATAAGAATCCCACAAGCGCCGAAATGCCGACGGAAGCAACAGTTACTACTGCCCAAAATATAATTTTCGTTTCAATGCCCCTAATGACTTTCTCAGCGTTTAAAGTATCCAAAGCCACGCCAAAAGCAAAAACCAAAACTCCGTATACAGCGCAAACGAAAAACGGCAAAAGCATAGCAAATTGCGAGCGAGAGCGTTTTGTTATTTCGTTTACGGTATTCCAAACAAAATTCGGTCTTTTTGAATCGATATACATTCCGGCAACGTTTGTAGCAAAGCACGCTGAAAGCACGCTTATGCCGACAAACAGCGTTTCGATTGCCGAAACCTTGTAAAGCGCAAAACCGATTATCATATCGAGCAAAGTCGCAACAATCGAAATTATGCACGAGAGCAAAATTTTGCTCTTTAAAATGTCATTAGAGCTTATCGGCAAGTGTTTTAAAAATTCAAACGACTTACCTTCTCTCGAAAACGCAAGACTTGCCGACGTGTTCGTTCCCGGGGTAAGCATCATAGCATACATCATAAGAAAAGACGTAAGTCCGAGTGTGCCGACATCAGAGCCGAGCAAATTTTGAAAACCGGCGAAAACCATTATCGCCAAAAGTACGGGCGCAATAAAAGCAGTTGCAAAAGTATTTATTGCCATAGACGGAACTCTGATTATTTGCTTAAAATCCC
>JAQYCY010000048.1:0-2518 GCA_028724485.1 Bacillota bacterium
ATAGCCGCATCATTATCATTATAAAACGTTAAAATAAAAAAGTATTTGTTAAAGTAAATAAATCTTAGAAAGGAAAGACATGCTTGAAATTTCAAATTTGACAAAAACGTATAAGGGGAGCGACAAACCTGCCGTTAATCATATAAGTTTCAACGTAAAAGAAGGGGAGATTTTCGGTTTTATAGGTCCAAACGGCGCAGGAAAATCGACTACGATAAAATGCATTTGCGGAATACTCGGGTTCGACGGCGGTCATATTATGCTTGACGGAAAAGACATCAAACAACTCGATTCAAAAAAGCAAATCGGGTACGTCAGCGACAATCACGTTTTGTTTGAAAATCTGACAGGGCTTGAATTTATAAATTTTATGTGCGACGTTTACGAAGTAGACAGTTCGCTTCGCGCGGAACGATTAGATAAGTATCTGGCTCTTTTTAATCTTGCCGACAAAATCAAAAGCCCTATAAAAAGTTATTCGCACGGAATGAAACAAAAGATAAATATTATCGGCGCGCTTATTCACGAACCTAAACTTTGGGTTTTGGACGAACCGCTCACGGGACTTGACCCGACGTCTGCTTACGAGCTTAAAAAGCTCATGCGCGAACACGCAAATAAAGGCAATATAGTGTTTTTCAGCTCGCACGTTCTGGATGTTGTTGAAAAAGTTTGTGACAAAGTAGGTATCATTGACGACGGCAATTTGGTTATGACTTCGAGCGTCGATGACGTTAGAAGATCAAAAAACCCTTCTCTTGAAGAATTGTTCATAAAAATCACGTCAAACGACTGTCCGAACGCTTATAACGCTTGTGAAACTGCGAATATTGCCGAAACGGAATTCCAAAACACGGTTTTGTCGAGCAGCGACAAAAAAACAACCGCCGACAAACCTAACGTCGATTCGGAGAATGATAATGGCTAAGTTTTCGCTTGTTTTCAAGTTTTTGCTTAAAAATTCGCAAATATTGCCGAAAACAAAAAAAGAGTTTTTAAGACTGCTATTATTCGGCGTATGTATTTTGCCGTTAGTCGGTTTGTTTTGTTATTCCTTGGTTTCTTTGACAAAATCTTGTATAGTCGGCGGCGTTTTACCCGAGCTTCTCGTTTTGACCGTATCTTCCGTACAAGCGTTTTTGTTCTTTTTTATATTCCGAACCTTTAATGCGGAATTTTTCGACGCAAAGGACAACGAGTTTTTTATAGCCTTGCCGATAAGTCCGTCGTGTATATATTTCGCAAGATTTTTAAAGTTTTATCTTAATGAATTGTTGTTTTCTACCATCGTGTTGACGCCGTTTTTATGGACGATAGTAATAACTGCAATCACTTCGGGCGTAACGTTTGGAGTAGGGTTTTATTTAACGTTAATTCCCATATACGTTTTGACGCCGCTTACGCCTATACTTATCATATCGTCGTTTTCGTTGCCGATTGCCGCAATCAAAAGTTTTTTTAAGCAAAGAGGAACGTTGTCGTCAATACTTTCGATTTTATTGTATCTCGGCGCAATGGTCGGATATTTCTTTCTTATTCCGAAAATGGACGCAATGGGCGAAGGTTTAACGCTTAATGCGGCGGCGATTACGGCTATCAAAACCGCGGGAAAAGTTTTTTATTTCAACCGCTGTCAGATTTTTGTCGCAACGGGAATAGAAGTCGGTAAAAACTTCGGAATAGGGTTTGCGATATTTATCGCTCTTGCGGCGATTGCTTTTTCTATGGCGGTCACCGTTTATAAAAAAGGCTTTTCGACGAAATTTGAATCGTCGGCGCAATCGAATTTGCCTGTAAGTTTTAAAGGGAAGTCAAAGGTTTCTGCGCTTATGTCAAGGGATTTTAAGCAGATAATCAGAGTTCCGTCTATGGCAATAAATACTTTTGCAACTGCTTTTATTGCGCCCGTACTTTTGGCGATAATGGTTTTCGCCGACTTTCAAAATTTGCTCGGCTCTGATGTCGGCACGCTCGGACTTGCGTCTTTTCTTATGATGTACGCAATGATGCTTACGCCGGGAACGAACACGTCGGCGAGCCTTGCGTTTTCAAGAGAAGGCAAATCGTTTGAATTTCTAAAACACTTGCCGATAAGCTCTAATGACATTTTAAAGAGCAAAATTTTGCTCTCGTGCATAATATCCGTTATTGCCACTTTGCTCGATATGATAATAGGGTTTGCGCTCTACAAGGTTTCGGCAATCGAAACGCTGTTTGTCGGCATAAGCGTGCTGTCGGCGTGTGTTGCTACCAATGTTTCGGGAATGTATATCGATTCAAAAAGACCGAATTTTGTTTGGAATACCGTAAACGAAATAACAAAACGCTCTCGCTCGCAATTTGCTATGCTTTTGCCGTTTTTTGTGTGCGCTGTATACGGAATTTTGGTTTTTGCTTTTGGCGTGGCTTTGGATACTTTAAACGCTGAGAAAGTCATTAGGGGCATTGAAACGAAAATTATATTTTGGGCAGTAGTAACTGTTGCTTCCGTCGGCATTTCGGCTCTCGTAGGTTTTTT
>JAQYCY010000049.1:0-10959 GCA_028724485.1 Bacillota bacterium
CCGAAAAACTCGCCGTAAGGAACTTTAACGACGTCCATTTTTTCGTTTACGAATTGCGAAGCAAAATACTTTTCGACAAGAGCTTTCGCACTTTCAAAGTCAACGTTGCCGACTATCGACAAAACGGTGTTGTCGGCTGTATAAAACCTTGCTTTATAGTCAATCAAGTCCTGACGAGTCATAGCCGTCAGACTTTCTTTCGTCCCGAGAATCGTTCTTGCAAACGGATGAGAACCGAAACTGTAAGAAGACGTCCTTTCAAAACATACGTCGTCAGGCGTATCTTCGCTTTCGGCAAGCTCTTCTAAAATGACTTTTCTTTCACGCTCGAATTCGTCGTTAGGAAAAACCGAATTAAAATAAATGTCCGACAAAATTTCCAAACACTTTTCGGCATCTTCGTCAAGCGACAAGGTATAATAATAGGTAAACTGTTTGGAAGTAGCGGCGTTGATTTTTGCGCCGAGATTATCAATTTCAGCGACTATATCGAATGCCGTACGGGTTTTAGTACCCTTAAAATTCATATGCTCGATAAAATGGCTGACGCCGTTGTTTTTCGCGTCTTCGTATACGCAACCTGCGCCGACGTATACGCCTATCGAAACGGAACGCACACTCGGTACGTTTTCATAAACCATTCTCAGTCCGTTGGGAAATTTAAAATATTTATTCATATTGAAATTATAACACATTTTATACATTAAGCAAACATATTTTGTTTATATGAGTAAACGACATTTATCAACCATTTTCACAAATTTTGCCATAATTTTGGTACTTGGCATACTTTTTGTCAGTACGATTTACGGAACCACGGAAGTAGCGGCTGTAAAAACAAACGACGCCGTGTATAGCGGAAACAAAGACAGCGACAAATTGTCGCTTATGATAAACGTGTACTGGGGAACGGAATATATCGAAAAAATAATGGACGTCTTTGACGAATACGGCTTTAAAACCACGTTTTTCGTCGGTGGAAAATGGGTAGAACAAAACGGCGAATTGTTGAAAAAGATGTATGACCGCGGATTTGAAATCGCAAATCACGGCTATTTGCACCGTGACGCATCGTCGATAAACGAAGAACAAAACAGGCAAGAAATTATAATTACGGAAAAACTCATAAAAACGATTATCGGCTACGAAACGAAACTGTTTGCGCCGCCGTCCGGCGACCTTTCGGACGCTATGTTTAAAGTGGCAAAAGCCGAAGGTTACAAGGTAATAATGTGGACTCGCGACACGATAGATTGGAGAGATAAAAATGCGGACTTGGTTTACGAAAGAGCTATAAAAGACGCAAAGAGCGGCGACTTGGTTTTAATGCACCCTACCGCGCATACTCTCGAAGCCTTGCCGAAAATTTTAAATGCGTTGAAAGAAAAAAATCTGAAAGTCGATATCGTATCTAACGTCATCGGTGAACGGTCGTCGGACGCCAAAACCGAATGACTGCCACAGCGAAAACTTGCAATTACTAAATCGAATAGTGACAACAACGAAAAAATAAGCAACCGCCAAAACTAAATAGCGATATTACAAAACGTGTTGCTATTTGTCCTTTTCACCGAAATCGTTGACCGCATCGCCGCCGTCTTTGATTGTACTGCCGTTGTCTTTGATTGTACTGCCGCCGTCTTTGACCGCACCACCGCTGTCTTTTACTCTGTTTTTACCTAAGACGGTTAAAAAACCGTCGGATTTAATTTTATCGCTTTTTGACGTATACTCTTTAAGTCCGAATTTTCCGCCCAAAGCGAGCGATAAATAATGGCACGCAAGTCCCGTAAACAAGCCGCAAAGTCCGCCGAGCAAAAGCATATAAGGAAGATACCAAAACACACTGTTTCCTATAATCACGCTTGCAACGATAATTTGCGTAAAATTGTGCGCTATTCCGCCCATTGCGCTCGTTGCAGGCACCGAAAACAGCTTTGATTTTATCATAAAAATCATAATGCAATACGCTACGATTCCCGACGGCAAAGACCACAAAAGCGCAACGTAATTTCCGCTGAAAACTGCCGTCAATACACAACGTAAAACCAAAACAAGCATACCTTCTCGCCACCCTACAAGCAAAAAGCAAAACAATAAAACTACGTTTCCAAGCCCTAATTTCGCATAGGGCATAACGGGAACAAGCGGCGGAAGCATATTTTCGATAAGTGAAACGATTAAGGCTACGGCGAGCAATAAACCTACGTTTACAATTTTCTTTGCAGTTAAGCTCTTTTTGTTTTTCCTCATCCGGTCACCACGTCAACGTCGCCCTTTCCGACAATTTTTACAACCACTTTGTTAGGCAAACAAACTATCGTCTCTCCCGCCTTAGATATTTTTCCTGCCATAACACAATCTTGCCCTACGCAATCGCTGAAAGAAACATACGCCTTTTTTCCTGAAACTTTTACCGTCGTATGTTCGTCTATTTTAAATTCAAAATCCACGCCGAGCGCGCCGCTTTTGACAAGCTCGCCGTCTTTGTAAATTTCGACTCTCTCTCCTGTCGGCTTAACCAAAAACCAAATCGACAAAGCCGCCGCCACTAACAGGACGGCAACAACTATTAAGTCAAAAGGTTTAAAAACTTTCATAAGCCCCTTCAAAGTCGAAATTCAATCGACAAATTCGATGCGTTAATAACGAATGATTTTTATTTCATAGCTTAAACCATAGCAAAGTTATAGCTTAATTTGTAGCTTAATTTATAGTTGAAATCACAACTAAATTCATAGCCTGATTCATAGCGTAAATCATTTCGGCAATTTATAAACGAATTATATTTATGCCATAAACGAATTTAGCCGATGATTATTTTTTTTGAAAATCGAGATTGCCAACCACTGTTATATTTAGGTTCTTTTCTATGATAACTCCACAAAGTCCAAGTCGTTCGATAAGAGCTTTTCCGTCGTTTTTCCCTAAAACCATAACGGCAGTCGCAGTTGCGTCGCAAAGAGTGTATTTGTCCGACACAACAGTCACCGATATAAGGTCGCTGTCGTCCTTTATTCCCGTAGGATAACCGCTAAACGGCGATATAATATGATGATAATTAACACCTTTATAAAAGTAATGTCTTTCATAATCGCCGCTTGTGGAAACACTTTGTCCGCAACTTAAAGTAAACGTTCCGACATAGCCTTCGCCTCGAGGATTTTGAACTCCGACCTTCAAATCACGACCAACCGCAACTATATTGCCGCCGACGTTGATTATCCCTTTGCCGCCGCTTGCAATAGACAGTCCTTCGCCTGCCGCAAAACCTTTTGCCAAGCCGCCGAGATCAATCATAACCGTGTCTGACGATTTCGTCACAAAGCCGCCGTCAAAATCGATTGATATTTTATCGAAACCTACCGACTTTAACGCCGTTTCAATTTCGCTTTCTGTCGGCAATGCATTAGGCGCGCCGACGTAGGTATCAGCCGAAAACTTCCAAAGTTTCACAAGCGGATAAACTGTAGGGTCGAATGCGCCGCAGGATAATTCATAAATGTTTTTTGCCGTTTCGAGTACCTTTAACGTGTCAGCGCAAACGTACACCTTTTCGCCTGCTTTTGCATGGTTTATTTTGTAAACGTCGCTTGTCCCCTTTTGCACGGACATTTCGTTTTCGATTTCTATAAATCGCTTTTCTATTTGCGAAACTGTCTTGCCTGCCTTTACGCCGCTGAGTTCGATTTCGACAAAAGTGCCGAATATTAAATATTGTCCTGTTTCGTTGCAAGCACAAAACAAGACAATACTGCATAAACATAAAATTATAACTAAAATTTTTAATTTCATTATCGTTATAACCGAAAGGTCAAACCGCTTTATCTGCCCGTCGCAGGGAAAATAATGCCGACAGTACCCGGACCGCAATGCGCTCCGATAACAGGTCCGATAGGTTGACGCCAAATCTTTGCGTCAGGGAATTTTTCGACGACTTTTGCTTCGAGTTCGTCCGCAAGATTTTTTGCGTCTGCGTCGACTATAACAATCGGAGCGTCGTCGTATGGTGAATATTTTTCAGCAACTTGCGCCGCCATATAGCTTAACGCCTTTTTCGTTCCGTTTTGTTTGCAAAGCACGTCGATTTCGCCGCTTTCACCTACGCCCAAAATCGGTTTCAAATTGAGAAGGTTGCCTATTGCCGCTTTTCCTGCCGAAAGTCTGCCGCCTCTTGCAAGATATTTAAGGTCTTCTACCGCAAAGCGAACACAGCAACGATTGACAATGCTGTTTAAATATTCCACCGTTTTATCTACGTCGCCGCCGTTAGCTTTAAAGAATTTTGCGCCGAGATACACGATAAGACCCGCCCCCATACAAATACTCAAAGTATCGAACTTCGTAAATCTTGCAGTAGGATATTTTTCGCTAAGCGCTTTGACTGCTTTGTCCATTTGATTGAACGTGCCGCTCATTTTGCTTGAAAACGCAATATACAAAATATCTTCGCCCGCTTTGAAATAAGGCTCGAAATAATCGAGATAATCTTGCTCGTTGAGAGCCGACGTAATTGCGCCTGCGCCCGCACGCATTTTATCGAAGAACCCTTTAAAATCGGTTTCCTTTCCTAAGTCATACAAATATTCTTTGCCGTCTATCGTATAAGGCATTTTGATGACCTTAATATCCAACTCTTCCGCATAGGTATACCACAATTCGCAATCGGTATCACAAAATAAAACTGACATATCTCCTCCTAAGTTACGACTGTTTGTCGTATTGCTCTACGACTGTCGGAGAGCAAATTTTTTTGATTTACTTTTTCGCGTTTCGGCGCAATTTTAAGTTTAGACTATACGTTCGCCATTACCTTGCCTTTTAAACTTAGCGTTCTAATATAACCAAACGTTTCGATATAATTAAAATCCGCCGATTAACTTGTAATAATTGCCGCAAATGATATTAAAATTTAATTTTAATATAATCCCGAAATTTTTCCGTCGCTGTCGATCGTCATCTTGCAAGCATTAGGTACTTTCGGCAGTCCGAACATAAGTAACATACTGTTACTGAGTACGACCACAAAGCCTGCCCCTGCACGATATTCGACGTCGCTGACGTGGAAAGTGAAATCGGTCGGTCTGCCGAGCAACGTAGGATCGTCACTGAAAGAATATTGCGTTTTTGCCACGCAAACAGGAAGACCTTTAACTAACTTTTCGATTTGATGCAATCTCTTCAATGCCTGCTCGGAAAATTCAACCGAGCCTGCGCCGTAGTATTCGACGGCAAGTTTCGTGATTTTGTCTTTAATATCATCGTTTAAATCGTAAATGAATTTAAGGTCGGCTTTTTCCGTCTCAATAGTTTCTTTAACGACTTTTGCGAGTTCGACCGCGCCTGCGCCGCCTTTTGCATAGCTGTCGCAAACGGCAAACTTAACGCCCATAACTTCCGCTAAACGCGCAATCATATCGATTTCTTTGTCCGTGTCCGTCGGAAAACGATTGAGAGAAATAACAATCGGCACTCCGAACTTTTTAAGGTTTTCGACGTGTCCGACAAGGTTTTGACAACCGCCGATTAAACACTCTTCGTTTTCTTCGCCGAGATTGTCTTTATCCATTCCGCCGTTGAGTTTCAAAGCCCGTATAGACGCGACCAACACAACTGCAGACGGACTGAGCGACGCGTTCCTGCATTTAATATCGAAAAACTTTTCCGCTCCGAGGTCTGCACCGAAACCTGCTTCCGTAACTACGACGTCCGCATAGCTAAGCGCGGTATAGGTTGCTTGAACACTATTACATCCGTGAGCAACGTTCGCAAAAGGTCCGCCGTGAATGAATGCAGGCGTTCCTTCCAAGGTTTGAACAAGATTAGGACTGAAAGCGTCTTTAAGCAAAATAGTCATTGCGTCTTCCGCTTGAAGTTGACGCGCATAAATAGGTCTACCGTCAAACGTATAAGCTACGAGAATATTCCCGAGTCGCTCTTTAAGATTGTCAAGAGAAGTGGCAAGACAAAAAATTGCCATAACTTCGCTTGCTGCGGTAATTACAAAATTGGATTTATGTTCAAAACTCTTGTTGCTACCGCTTACCGTTATATCCCTTAGCGCTCTGTCGTTTGCGTCAAGGCATCTTTTGAAAACGATATTGTTTGGGTCAATCTCCAAAACGTTGCCTTGGAAAATATGATTGTCAATCATAGAAGCAAGCAAGTTGTTCGCCGCCGTGATTGCGTGAATGTCGCCTGTAAAGTGAAGGTTGATTTCAGCCATAGGATAAACTTGCGAATATCCGCCGCCCGCAGCTCCGCCTTTAACGCCGAACACCGGACCGAGAGAAGGTTCACGCAATGCGAGAGCCGCCTTTTCTCCCAAAATGGAAAGTCCGTCGGCAAGACCTATCGCAACAGTCGTTTTTCCTTCGCCTTGCGGAGTCGGATTTATAGCGGTGACTAAAACGAGTTTACCGTTTTTGTCGCCTCTCGACTTGACTTTTGCCATATATTCACCATAGCAAAAGAGATTATTTTCATTGATTCCCAACTTTTTTGCAACGTCTTTAATTTTTTGAGGGACTATTGCCTCTGCAATTTCAATATCACTTTTCATAGCTTGATTATAACATAAATTTAACAATATTCAATCTTTTTTTGCCTTTAAAATGAACAAATGGTCTGAAATGGAAGTGAAAACCGTAAAATTTTGACGATAATCGAATTTTGGGGTAAAATAGACTATATTTTTCGTTTTTTATAATATAATTAAAAAAAGTTTAATATTATTTTAAGACAGCGTAACTAATATTGTTTTATCAGAGGTGGCTTATGGATAACTTTTATAATTTTTACGATAACAACGATAACGACAGAGGAAACGGACAAATTCCGCCGGAAAAAACGGAAGCATACGCAAAACTGAAACGCACAAACACTACCCTTATAGTCGTTTCGATTTTGCTTGCCCTTGTAGTCATTGTAAACATAGTCGTTTTGGCGTCGATGAAAAACATCATTGCGGAAAAATACGCAACGACTATTTCGTCAGCCGTCCGTGACAAGTATCAACAGGCAATCGAAGACAAACTTACCGATTCCGATATTGTCGCCGACGTTATCGACTCTGCTTCTAAAAGCGCAACGTCGAGGCTCGAAACGTCAATCGGCGAATACGTTGCCGACAACTGTATGGCGGCTTGCGCAGTCATAACTTGCGAAAGCAGCACTACCGCTTCGACCGCTACGGGATTTTTGATAAACAACGGCGATACGAGATATATGCTCACAAATCACCACGTAGTGACTTACGAAAAAGAAACGAGAACGGGAATGTTCGCGACAAAGACAACCGTTCAATACGAATCTATCGTTTGTCGTTTTTACGGCGAATCGACAGCTTATCAACTTGAAATCGTTTATCTCGACGAAGACGTAGACCTTGCGCTTCTGACTTTCAAAACCGCTACCCCGTCGTCCACGACTCACCCTGCCGTCAAACTTGCTTCAAGCGATTATGCAAAACTCGGCGAACAAGTCGCAGTCATCGGCAACCCTAAGGGCATCGGACTTTCGGTTACGACAGGCGCGATAAGTCACGGCGCAATGAAACTTTCAAATTGGGGCGACGCCTATTACATTATGACGGACGCCGCCGTCAATAACGGAAATTCGGGCGGACCTATGTTCGATAAAAACGGCGTTGTCATCGGCATTATCGAAAGCAAGATTTCAGAAACCGAAGCGGAAAATATGGGATTTGCCGTCGCTATGCAAACGGTTTTAAAGTTCCTATCCGATGTGGAGACCGAAAAATCCATAACTATCGATTACGTCGCGCAAGGCAGAGCGTAAGAACAAAAATAAATGCCCCCAAGCCGAAACGAAAGCGTAACGCAATACGAAGCCTATGGCAAAAAGCAAACTAAAATCCAAAACAAAACGCAATAGAATTATCTCAAGCCGTTATAAATTGAAAGAGCCGCAACTATGTTGCGGCTCTTTCAATCAGCCTGATTTTTTGCTTGTTAACGCACAGTTTTAAATCAATAGTTTTAAATCATTAGTTTTAAATCATTAGTTTTAAGTCATTAGACTTACGTATTTTAAGCAATTTAACCAAAATTGTTTAAATTAAGCTATTTTGTTTAGGCAATGTTATTTTAGACAATTTAGCCTACGGGCTTTTAAACGCCGCTTTAAACACGCTATCGCCAATATTAAAACTCCTATCGCCCCCCCTTAAAGCACTGCTGTCCTTTACTTTGGCAAACCATTATATGGCAAAAACTTTTTTCCCTAACCTTTTTTTAATGTCACATTATAAATATAGGAGGAAGAAATGAAAAACAAATTACTCTTGGGCGTGGCTGTCGGCGCAGTAGCGACCGGCTACCTAGTCTATAAAAACGAAATCGCCGCTCGTGGCGAAAAGAAAATTTTAAGAAAAATCGAAAGTTTGTTTAAATAAGCGTTTCGCATTTGCGTCATAGCGTCTAAGCGTTAAACTTTCAAAATCTTAATCAATTAAAAAACGAAACAATCATTCTGTTTCGTTTTTTAATTTTTTTATAACAAATTTTATTATAACTAATTTTTATTTATAACAATTCTGATTATTATTTTCGTTTATAACGATTTTGATTATAACTATTTTTTATAACGATTCGGATTTAGGATTTTGATTTTACTTTTTGTCTTTAACCGTAAAATTTAAATGCCGTACCTAAACGCTACACATAAAAAACACACCAAAGCTCTACACTTAATACAGCACAAAAATTATACTAACCGCAACTTTTAAACAACATACCAAACGTAAAACCTAACGTACGCCTAAATCGGCACTAACTGCCAAACCCTACGCTATACTTAGCTATTCTAATCGCCGTACCTTGCTTAAAATCGACTTTGTAGGGCTTCAAATTATAACGAATATCCTGCTGTTCGAGCGGTCTATTTTTACCTCATACTCGGTGCCTGCATAATATTTTTCGCCGTCAAGACAAATCGGATAATCCTTGTCATAACTGATTTTGACTTTTTCGGCAGCTTTGAAAATCATATTTTTGCTTTTATACTCTTTGTTAAAGCCGATGAAGAACGCCCTGAAAAGCGGAAAGAAAATTTTGAATTTTTTAAACGCTCCTTTCGGTGTCTTGATGGTGAGCAGATGAAATTTGCCGTCGTTGAATTTGTAGAGTCTGTTGAAATTAAAACTGAAACATCTTCTTGAATCGAGGCACATAATGAGCGAATATTCGCCGCTGTCGATAACGCCGTCCGCATCGATTGTAGCTTTCATATTGTAAACCTTATATTCTTTAAGCACACGCAAAACGTATGCAAAAAATTTCAACTTGCGTTTCGATTTGTTTGTGGTCGAATATCCTATCGGCGTAAATGACCCCGTAGCCGCAACGTAAACGAATTGTCTGTCACCTATAAAGCCCGTTTCGTTTACTGCCTCACCGCCGACTTTTGCTATATGTTTTGCAAGCTCGTTAAGAGTGCCGTAAGGAAAATAAAAAACGTCGATGCCAAACTCTCTCGCCTTGTTTAAAGCATTGCTTAAAGTCCCGTCGCCGCCGCAAACGGCAACGGCGTCGCACCCGTCAAGCTCGAACGTGTCGTTTTCGTCGGCAAGATTTATAACCTGCACGATTTCAAACTTCTCGTTAAATTTCGTTTCCAACTTGGATACGACCTTGTCGAGATATGCCTTTGAGCCGTTTCCGCTCAGTCTGTTTATAATTACTTTCAATTTTCTCATAAGCGTCAACTCATTTTAACACGAAAACAGGCAAAGTCCATAAAAATTTGCTCACATTCTATGATATAATATCCAAATTTTAAATTTTTCGTTCTTTATCGGGCAAAAATCGGCATAATTAAGTCGAAACAAAAGCCGTTTTTAAAATGAATATTGAAAATAAAAATAAAAAGATATATAATGTTAAAGATAAAATTGAACAAAAAAAGACGGAACACCCAAAAATCGGAGAGAAAAAAGGTGTTCCGTCAAGGCGTCGCTAAGCGACAAGATTAGGGCAAAAAACTTAACCATAGTTAGATGAGCGTTTTAACCGTGGTCTACGCCAGCCACTATCTATTCTGCCTGCCTACTACCGTTATAATAATTGCAATAGCTTAAAAATAGCTTAAATAATCGATAAAAAAATACTTTTTTAAAAATTTTTTTAAATGTTTTTTAGAATTGTTTTTTTAATGAAAGTTTAAGCAAGCGGATTTATCCTAAAACAAAGGAGATATATTATGCGTGTTTTACTTATTGAAGATTCACCGAGCCTATCCGACGCCTTGGTGGCTGTGCTTAAAAAAGAAAAGTACGAGGTCGAAAACGTATACGATGGTAAAAGCGGCTATGAATACGCCCTAAGCGGAATTTTCGACGTTATATTGCTTGACGTTATGCTTCCGCAAATGAACGGTTTCGAGGTTTTGAAAAAACTTCGTCAAAACGAAATTTCAACGCCCGTCATTATGCTTACCGCCCTAACCGACGAAGCGAACAAGGTTCAAGGGCTCGACTACGGCGCGGACGACTATATCGCAAAACCGTTTTCAATCCCCGAGCTTCTTGCAAGAATACGCGCGCTCACCCGTCGCAAATCGGACGCATATTTAGGCGTTCTCGACCATAACGGCGTAAAACTTGACGTCAACACCTACGAACTCAGCTACGAAACAAAAAGCGTAAAACTGTCGCTTAAAGAGTTCGAAATTATGAAATATCTTTATGAACGCGACGGAAAAATTGCCGACAAAGAAAATCTCATCGCAAAAGTATGGGGATTCGACAGCGAATTTGAATCGAACACAGTCGAAGTCTTCATATCTTTTTTAAGGAAAAAACTCAACTTCTTAAATGCGCCGTTCACTATTTCGGCAATCAGAGGCGTGGGCTATCAATTAGAGGACAAAAAGAGTGAATAACAACGAAAAACCGTCAAAAGACAACACCGAACTCTTCGGCGATTTAAAATATAAATT
>JAQYCY010000050.1:0-7913 GCA_028724485.1 Bacillota bacterium
ATTGCGATTGGTTTATCGAAAGCGATATGTCAAAATATATCGGTTATATTATTGCGGCTTGCAATTTTAACGAATCAGTTGGAAAGCTTATTGACCCAATTGAAAAAATAAAGTTATTACTTAAAAAATAAGCGAAGGAGAAAATTTTGAAAATCACTTGGCTTGGCCACAGTTCATTCAAGCTCGTTGAAAGCACGGGTACGACGATTGTCACCGACCCATTCGATGAAAGCGTCGGTTTTCCTATGCCGAAGGTTATGGCGAATGCCGTTACGGTTAGCCATAGACACAGCGACCACAACGCCATTAAATCGGTGCTCGGTTCGCCAATAGTTATCGATGAGCTCGGTGCTTTTGAAGTCGACGGCATACATATTCAAAGTATGCATTCTTATCACGACGACTGCAAAGGGGCTAAAAGGGGCGAAAACTTAATTTTTAAATTCAGAATGGACGGCGTTGAACTTTGCCATCTCGGCGATATCGGCGAGGAATGCAACGTTACGATTGTCGAAGCTATTATGCCTGTCGATATTTTATTTGTTCCGATAGGCGGCAACTATACAATCGATGCGGTGCAAGCAAAAGAATACGTTGACAAAATAATGCCGGATATCGTCATTCCTATGCATTATCGTACAAAAGATTGCGAATTAGATATTGACAAATTGAACGAATTTATTGATTTGTTTGAAGAAGAAGACGTTATTTATGCGGAGTCCGATACTCTCGAATACGATAGAGCGGATTTCGACGGCGAATCTACCAAAGTTGTCGTTTTAGACAAAGTTCAGATTAAATAGTAATAAAATATATTATATCGGCAATAGTTATCTATGGCGGCTATCCGCCGTAGATAAATTTTGTTGTAATGAATTTGTGAAAGCAAGTTCTGTTTAGTTAGCAATATTTTGCGTTTTTTCAAAGCGTTTTGCTTTAATCTACGCTATTTTAAACGGAGGAAATATGTCCCAATACAATTACACTCGTGAAGACCTTGAATCAATGGATATTTTTGCGCTCAGAAATACCGCAAGAAGTGTCGGTGTGTCTTCGCCGACCAAAAAAAATAAGTTGGAACTTATAAATCAGATTTTGGCAATTATAAGCGGTGAAGTCGAACCGCCGCAGCCGCCGAAAAAGGGCAGACCGCCTAAAAGCGAAGACGGCATAGCGGAATGTGAAGAAAAACCGCAAAACACAAACGGACAATATCAAATGAACAACCATTTCAGTGAAGATAATCAACTCAAAGACCAATCGGGCTTGGACGAAGAGCGCGAGGGCGTACTTGAAATCTATGCGGACGGTTACGGCTTTTTGCGAGTAAAAAACTTTGAGTTCAGCGAAAAGGACGCGTACGTTCATTCGGCAAAAATCAAACGTTTCGGACTTCGTTCGGGCGACTACGTTAAATGTATAGCAAGAACGATTCAAGAAGGAAAGCCGCCTGCGCTTAATACGGTTATCTCTATAAACGGCGTACCTTTTGAAAAATGCGAAAAACGTCCGAATTTCGACGAGCTTGTGCCGATTTATCCTAACGAACGTTTCTTCCTTGAATTGCCGAACAAGCCTAACGATTACGCAACCAGAGCAATCGATTTGGTTGCTCCGCTCGGAAAAGGACAAAGAGCGCTTATCGTTTCGCCGCCTAAAGCAGGTAAAACTACGCTCTTGAAAATGATTGCAAATTCTATTTCGGTCAATTATCCGGACGTCATTTTGAAAGTTTTGCTCGTCGATGAAAGACCGGAAGAAGTCACCGATATGCAACGCTCCATAAACGGCGAGGTCGTTTATTCGACTTTTGACGAAGAACCGGAGCATCACACCAAAGCGGCGGAACTTTTGCTTGCTAGAGCAAAGCGTCTTGTGGAAATGGGTAAAGACGTCGTTATTTTGCTCGATTCTTTGACAAGGCTTGCAAGGGCATACAACCTCACAATTCCGCCAACGGGCAGAACGTTGTCCGGCGGTATAGATCCGGGCGCATTGCACAGCCCTAAACGCTTTTTCGGTTCGGCAAGAAATATTGAAAACGGCGGCAGTCTTACGATTATCGCAACCGCGCTTATCGATACGGGTAGCCGTATGGACGACGTTATTTTTGAAGAATTTAAAGGCACGGGCAATATGGAAATTCACCTTGACAGACGACTTTCCGAAAAGCGTATTTTCCCTGCAATCGACATTGCAAAGAGCGGAACGAGAAAAGAGGAATTACTTTTGTCGAAAGATGAGCTCGACGCGGTTTGGTCGATAAGGAAAATTCTCACTTCGGGCGATACCGCAGAGCAAACCGAACAACTTTATTATAAACTTACGAAAACGTCAAATAATAAGGAATTTATCGAAATGGTAAAAACCGAAATGGCGAAAATTCAAAAAGACGGTTTTGTATTTGTCGGAAAAAACAATTAACTAATACAGTTAGCGATTATTATGCCTTGCTTTGCAAGGCATAGTTCTTTTTGGGTAAATTCGTTATCGACAAGTATGAGTAAAATGCCGATAAGTGTTTAAGTCAGCATATATAAATGGTAATGCAATGAGAATATAGGTAGTATGAAACATAGATTGTACCTTTTGAAAAACACTTTTCCTAAAAAAGTTTCCATAGGAAGCGGCAAAAATTGTGAAGTGAGAGATATTTTATCCTTAAACGAATTTTTGACAAATTTGCCGACTCTTTTTGCTGAGAGTAAGAGCGGCAAAGTTGTAAGAATGTTCATCGAACCTTCGTTTTGCAGACAGCTCTATTTTCCTAACTATTTCACAAAAGCAAGTCAGGTCGGTTGGGTAGATTTAAAAGATTTTCAAGACGTTGCCTTTTACGATTATGACGAAAAAACAGATATGGAGAGCTTTGTCGATTTATTTAAAAATTATTTAAATTCAGATAATCCGATAATAAAACTTGCGATAAGCGGCGGCATAAATTCTAAGTCACTTGAATATCAAAATATGATAAGACTTGGCGACAATTTGTTGAGATTTCTCGTTGCGGACGCCATATACAGCGATAACGAAGTTTTGAAAATAAAACAGTTAGAAAAGTTCTTTTTGACCGATTTTCAGTTAAAAGCTATGATTGCTCCAAATTACGGAATAGAAGAAAACGACGAAGCAATAGGGAAGATAAAGGCAGTTTTGTATGCTATCTACGTGCTTAGCGATAATCTCGAAGATTTAAAACAAATAGTAAGGCATTTTATAGATTTAACGTTTATGAAAGACCTTAATCTTGAAGCCGTACGAGAAGAGTATTCAAAGTTTTTTGAGTATTTGCGAAATAGAAACGACGTTATCGATGACAAAATTTCTTTTGCCGAAATAGGCGAAGCAATAGGACATAAACCTAATTATGCGTTTTTTGTGTATTACGATTATTTGGCAGATTGCGGTTGCTATAAAATAAAAACAGTTGATTTTGATAGCGAATATGTAACGCTCGAATACAATTATGACTGATTGAGCGGTAGTATTATAGTATAAAGAATATTATATGAAGACAGTATGAACCCTAATAGTATAGCAATATAGAGTTTAGCGATAAAGGGCATCGTGATAGAGAATATTGTGATAAAAGATATTGCGATAGGAAATATTAAATGTTATTTGTTGCCTGAATTTTTATGACGATTAGTATATGAGAATTGCGTAGATATGTATAAATATACAAAAAGATAGTCATTTTATGCATAAAACTCAATAAAATGTATAAATTTGAAATATAATGCAGTTTAGTGTATGCCATAAGTATTGGTTTTTATGTGTTACAATTTCAGATTTATATATATTACAATTTTAAATTTATATATAATAGCCTGTACATATTCCGTTTATAAGATTTGTTACTTAATTTTATATGTATAATTTTGATAAAATAATAATGTAATTAAAAGTTTTACGTTTTAAATCTATATGGTTTTTAACTTAACTGAGTTTTAAATTAAATTATAATTTAATTAAATTTTTAAATATAATTTACAATTAGTTGCCGAAAACAAACGTTTATGATAAACTATAAAAGCTGTGTGGAGATGTCGCCTAGTCGGTCTATGGCGCACGATTGGAAATCGTGTTTACCGCAAGGTATCGAGGGTTCGAATCCCTCCATCTCCGCCAAGAAAAAGCCCCTTAACATAAGTTAAGGGGCTTTTTTCTTGCTGAAATGGTAACAAATGAGAACCAACGAGCTTCAAAAGAGTATTTTGTAATTATATGAACATTGAAAAGTTGAAAAGAAATAATGCTTATAGCACGTCGGTTCGGTGAGCGAAGCGAACTTTCGCCTAAGGCGAACATCCATCAATCTCCGAATATCCGGTGGTTTTAGGGCTTTTTTATACACTATTTAGGGGTTAAATAATGTCTGTTTTTGTGGATTTTTGTGTGATTTGTTAGCAAAACAAATTATTTTTTAGCGTTAAGTAACGTAATAAAACCTGTTAATAAATCTATCTCGTCATCTGACAAAGTTTTTACCATTTCTAAGAGTTGTTCCTCTTTTGGGGACAACTTTATTTTTTTATCCGATTCTTTGAAAATAGCCGTCTAGTCTGCCTCTCCCTCTAAAAAGTAGCTTACGGGTACGCCGAAATAATCGGCAATTCTTTTGACTGTAGCCACTCGTGGTGGTCTTGAAAGCGTTTCCCATCCCGGAGCAGTTCCCTTTGAAAGTCCAATTTCTTTGGAAAATGCAGTAATAGAAATACCTCTTTCACGGCATAACTGATTTACCTTGCTATAAAAATCCATAGTAAAACTCCACTAAACTTTTTTTCACAAATCTAAACAAAACTATTGACAAGTCGTTTTATAGCACTAAAGTGGAATCAGTCGAAAGAAAACCGAATAATAAACAACAATTTTGCTTGGAAAACCGATTGCTGTTATTGTTTTTCACCGCAGTGTTTACAAAAAACGGAATCTTTTTCGATTTTTTGACCACAGTAGCGGCAAAACATCGTTTCGTTTTCAGATTCTTTATCTTCGCCTGTCGCCGAATCGTTTTTGGTAGCTTTGCTTACGGTGTTAATGAGCGCTTGCATATTGTCTTTGTTTGCCTCAATCATTGCGCGGTTGATTTTAGGTGAAATTTTCGCGACAAGCGGGAAAACAAAAGCGAAAAATGTCAAGAAGAACGTCGCAAAAGCACATATTGCGCCGATGATGGTCATTGCGATTGCTCCGCTGCGTGATAATTCGACAAAAGGCGTACTTGTAACGAGCGAACTTACACCGATAGATAAAAGTATAACGGCAAGAACAATCGTAAAGCACCAAGCGATGCGCATCGACTTTAAAATTTTTCTTAAATATGCATTATTTTGGCTGAGTTCCATTTTTGACTCCTTGAATTTTTTTTAATTATAACATATAGGCATTACTGTTTCAAGAAAAATTTTTTACGCAAGATTTAAAACTCATAGTATTGAAATAAACTTTTGCTTTAATTACATTGCCTTCCGTATGTTGACGATTTATGTTGTTAATATTGATGTTTTTAGTGCTAATTACTATTTATTACTGAGTTTGTTGTAAAGTTCGTACAGTGTAATTTAGGGCTTATGATTTTGGAATAGGTTTCAATACGGCTTGCTCTTTACATTTTTCTGAAAAAATGATAAAATCATTTAAAACTAAACGTTTAGTTTTTATTAAAACGGTGTAAAGGGGAACATATGAAGGAAAACATGAAAGTAAGGATTTTAAACGGAACGGCGCTTTCGCTAAACGTCATAATTGTAATTTTGACGTTTTATTCCATTGTAGGAATGACAACGGGCAGTATTGCAGGTAATATGACGGCGGGGGTGCGTGCGTTCAGATACTTTACAAATCTTTCAAACATATTGGTTGCGGTTTTTTCCACTATGCTTATACCTTTCAACATAAACGGCTTAATCAGCGGCAAATATGAAGTGCCTAAATGGCTTGGGGTTTGCAAGTTTGTCGGCACAACTGCCGTTACGATAACGTTCGTCACGGTTGTGTTTTTCTTGGGACCTACAATGGGTTGGACGATGATGTTTGACGGTCCGTGCCTTTATTTGCACGCATTGATACCGATCCTTGCGATAATTTCGCTTGTGTTCGTGGAAGTTGACAATCCCGTTTCCTTTAAATTGTCCATATTCGGACTTGCGCCATCGGTGATATATAGCATTATATATTTATTTGCAGTGGTTATAACAAAAGTTTGGCCTGATTTTTATGGATTTACGTTTGGCGGAAAAATGTGGGCGATTCCGCTTTCAATGATTATGATGTATTCGGCGGCGTTTGCGCTGTCATCTGCGCTTTGGGCGTTGCAAAACTTGTTTCACAAACTATATTTTTTGCCTAAGGGGGAACGATTTGTTAAAAAATCTAAAAAAACCAATAATGCCAACGGCAACGAAACTACAAACGTTGACGCTCTCGACAGCCACAACAAAACGGATAACGGCGTAACCGATAATACCGATTTGACTTAAGATTTAAAACCTAAACTTTAATTAGGTTTTTGATAGCATAGTAAATATTTAAGAGACAGTATAGTAAGCACGGAAATAATAGCGCATTAAAATAAAAACCTATAGTATTGCAACTATAGTATTGCAACCTACGAAACGGTAGCATAATAAATGTAAAAGATTGTATAGTGTATGCACTGAATTATAGTATGCGAAGATTAAACACGATAGTTTTGTAAAAGCTAATCGGTGGCAAAATAAAGATAAAAAAACGGAAGAATAGTAAATGCCGAAACGATAGTACGGTAAAGATAAAAAACGGAAGTGATAAATGAAAATCTTAATAATTTGTTCAAAAGTATTTTATGACAAAATTCCGCCGATTGCCGAAAAACTGCAAAACGACGGACATACGGTTGTTATGCCGAATTGTTTTGATTGCCCGAATACGGAAGCAAGTTTAAGGGGAACGGACAAACACTCTGCATTTAAAGCGGCAATGTTTAGAAAAAGTGAAGAAACCATTTCAAACGTTGACGCCGTTTTGGTCTTGAATTTCGATAAAAACGGAGCAAGCAATTATATCGGCGGCGCGACGTTCTTGGAAATGTATGACGCTTTCAGATTTGGTAAAAAGATATTTTTGTATAACGGCTTGCCGAACGGAATGCTTCGCGACGAAATAATCGGTTTTTCGCCGATAATGATTGACGGCGATTTAAATTTAGTAAAATAATAAAAAAGTCGTTACTATGTCGTTACGCTAAATCATCGCAATATTTAAGCTCGATTTTTAAAATCCGAAAAGCAGTTGCTTTATTCGGATTTTTTGTATGTTTGATTGTGTCTTTATATATAGTTTTAAACTACGTTTAATTTTTTGTTACAAACGAAAACGAATATTTGTTAAATTTTGTTTGTTATTAAATATTTTCAACTTGGGCGTAAAACACCCCAGATTAAAATTGTGTTTTCCTTTTGTTTGTGTTAAAATTTTTATATGGCTGAAAATACTATAAAACTTAATAGCGAACAATGTAAAGCTGCTTACGATACGGAAGGGGCGGTTCTCGTCATAGCGGGAGCAGGTAGCGGAAAGACGAGAGTCTTGACCGCACGCATAGAGAACCTTATCAATTCGGGCGTCCCGCAGTCCGAAATACTTGCGATTACTTTTACAAACAAAGCCGCAAACGAAATGAAAGAACGTTTAGAAAACGTTTTGGGTGGAAACTGCTACGTTTGGACAAGCACGTTTCACTCGTTTTGTGCGCGAGTGTTAAGATATGACGGCGATAACTTAGGTTACACTTCGTCGTTTACCATCTATACGGAAACCGAAAGCGGACGACTTGTAAAGCGAATACTTGCCGAGATGAACGAGGACCAAAAACTCAACACAAAGGTTTTATGGCACATATCAAACGCAAAAAACAAAGGCTATTCGCC
>JAQYCY010000051.1:0-8637 GCA_028724485.1 Bacillota bacterium
TGCCCCCCCCACATAGCGTTTCATTGCAATAAAAAGTAGGGGTATATTCCCCTACTTCGTTTTCAATCTAAATATTTAGATTACTCTTGGCGTTTACGCTTTGTGGACATCCGTCTTCACTTAAAGCAATGCGAAACTAAACGAGTTTAGTTTTGCTGCTCCGCTTGCTAACACAAAGCGTCATCGCCCGCCTTCTTTGTAAAATAAAAAGTGGGAAGTTATTCTTCCCACTTTTTATTTTACTCTTCAACGATTACGCTTTGTGGACATCCGTCTTCACAAGCTCCGCAATCTATACATTCTTCTGCGTTAATGACGTATTTTCCGTCTCCTTCCGTAATTGCTCCGACCGGGCAAGTGTCTGCGCATGCGCCGCAGCTAATGCAACCATCTTTAATAACTCTTGGCATAGTGTTTCTCCTTTAAGTTTTGTTTATTTGATTTTATCATATTTGTCTATTCTTGTAAATAAATTATTGCAAATTTAATTATCTTTTTCGTCGTTACTGTCGTCGATTTCGTTTGCGTTCTGTCTTGACGTAACGCCGATTTCGCCGAGCTTGTACGTTCTTCTTTCGATTGAGCCGTCTTTAAGCTGAACTTTTGCCGTCACCGTCTGACGAATAAGGTCGTTAGATTCGACCGTAGCTCTGCCGTCTTTTGTCTTTATTTCCGAACCGATTTTCGGCATTTGTTTAAACACTTCGTTGTAATAATCGTTTTCGTATTTAAGGCAACACATAAGTCTTCCGCAACAGCCGTTTATCTTTTGCGGATTGAGCGACAAGCCTTGAATTTTTGCCATTTTGATGGTGACTTTTTCAAAGTCCTGCAAGTGCGTAGTGCAACAGCACGGTCTTCCGCAAATGGCAAGCCCACCGCGCATTTTTATGTCGTCGCGCTCGTAGATTTGTCTTAATTCGATTCTTACTTTAAAGACAGCCGCAAGTTCGCGCACAAGTTCACGGAAGTCCACCCTTCCCGACGACGTGAAATAGAAAATCAATTTGTGGCGGTCGAACGTATATTCGGCGTCTACAAGTTTCATATTGAGATTGAGCTTCGCCGCCTTTTCGCAAATGATGTCGAGCGCTTTTACTTTGTCTTCTTCGTTGCGTTTGACCTGCTCCAAATCCTTTTTGGTAGCCTTGCGCATTACGGATTTAAGCGGCGAAACGATTTCCTTTTCGTCCACTTCTTTATTCGGAACGGCAATCGTTCCGTACTCCACTCCGCGGGCGGTTTCGACGATAACGCCGTCGCCCTCGTTAAATTCTATACCCTCGGGTCCGAAATAATAAACCTTTGCCGAGTTTTTAAACTTTACGCCTACAATCAGCGACATTTATACTTTACCTCCAATATCGTAAAAAGAAGTCTTTCCAGTACCACTTCTTTCGGTACGTTCATTTTTAGTTTTGCTTTCGCCTTGTTGATTTCAAAAATACAACGGCTTAGCGCAATTTGCGAAAACTCCGACCTAAGCGGCGAAATTTGTTCTTCTATATGTTTAGACAAAATAAGTTTGTCGTCGATATTCGCCATAAGCACGTCTCGCATCAAAACAGATAAAACCGTAAAGAATTGTTCAAGTCCTAAGTCTATTTCTTTTTTGACTTCCGCCGACGAAATAAAACCTAATACGTCGGTGGACTTTTTAACCCTTTTGAGCGTTTCGATTGCCAGATTAAAACTTTGAAGATAATCGGGACTTGTCGCTATCTTTTCCGCTTGACTCAGTTTTCCCTCACTGCAAGCGGCGGCAACTGCCGACAAGTTTTTATCGCCCGTAATTTCGAGCATTTCGGCATAAACCGTGTCAAAATCGAAACGGTCAATGGGAATAATACGGCAACGCGACTTAACCGTGTCCAAAAGAGCGGAAAGATTTGCCGTTCCCAAAAATATCGTTACGCCTTCGGGCGGCTCTTCCAAAGTCTTTAAAAGTTTGTTTTGCGCGTCTCTTGCCATAAGCTCGGCGCAATTTATATAGTAGAGTTTTCGCTCGCCGTTTACGGGTTTTATCGAAACCGACGAAACAAGGTCTTTAACTTTATCGACTTTTATTCTCGCTTTTTCAAGATTTATTTCGATAACGTCGGGGTCGTTCAAATCCAAAATGGTTTTGCATTTCACACATTCGCCGCACGCCGTTCCTTTTTCGCAAAATACGGCGCAAGCCAAAAGTCTGAAAAAGTCAACCAAAACGTCCTCGTCGGTTGTCGAAATAATATAAGCGTGCGCCAACCCCTTTTGTATGTCATTCAAAAAAAGTTTAAACGCACGGCTCTTTCTTAAAGCATTATACATCAATGAATAATTCCTTTCTCTCTCAGTACGTTGAGAATTTTATGATGCGTATCGAGTTTTTCAATGCAAGGCGTTATGCGAACGATTCTGTGCGGTTCGCGTTCCGCTTCGCCTATATAAGCGCGATACACTCTTTTGTGGAAGTCGCTGCTTTCGGCTTCTAATCGGTCTTCCTTTTTGACGGTTCTGAACGCATCGGTCGGCGGAAGGTCGATAAAGACGGTAAGGTCGACTTTTAAATTGTCGGTTGCAAAAGCGGAAATCGATTTTACCCAATCGACGTCAACGCCCCTTGCTCCGCCTTGATATGCGATTGACGAATCGATAAAGCGGTCGCAAATAACAAGTTTGCCTTCGTTTAAAGCAGGACGAATAACTTCGTCGACAAGTTGCGCTCTGCTTGCCGCATACAAAAGGGTTTCGGTCTTAGCCGTCATCTCGGCGTTTGCCACCGACATTATAATCGAACGTATTTGTTCGGAAATTTTCGTCCCGCCCGGTTCACGCACAAAAACGGCTTCCTGCCCCGTTTGAAGCAAATACTCTTTCAAAAGTCTGAGTTGCGTGCTTTTGCCAACGCCGTCGCAGCCCTCAAACGTCACCATCGTTCCTTGCATAGTTCTCTCCGTATGTGTCCATTATAACATAAATTTTGTTATTAACAAGGTTAAACGCATTTTTATTCTTTAAAAATTCTATTTTTTCTTTCGTTACCCTTTCGCCCTCAAAAATGAGCGGAACGCCCGGCGGATAACACCCGACGTCGGTTGCGGCTATTTTTCCTTCCGCCGAACAAAGCGACACAAAACCTTTCTTTCCGCAAGATTTGCTTAGGTTTTTCGGAATTTCGATTGCGTTTAATTGCTCGCCCGAAATCTTATCGCCGAATTTGCTTTGGTTCTCAAGAATCTTGACAAGCTCGTCAATGTGTTTCATATTTTGAAAATTCAAAATAAACACGCAATACTCGCCGTAACTCATTTCGGGATAAAAACCATACTTTATCAAGTCGTTTTCGCTTGCCTTGACGACAAGTCTTGAAAAATCGTCCGTGTTTTTTACCCTGCCCAAAAGCCTGCTTTTTATCTCATCGGTTTTTTCTTTCAATTTCAAAAATCCGTCTTCGCCGACTTTGTCATAGTACGCCCTTGCATAATCGATGCTTGCCATAATGACGTAACTAGGACTTGACGTGTTTATTTTCGCTCTGCAAACAGCCGCAATTTCCGCAAATTCCTTTTTGACATTAAGGACTGCTCCGCCCCCATACACGGGAAGCGTTTTATGCAGACTGTCCACCGCTAAATCGGCATACCTTGCGGCATTTATAGGCAAAAGCGACGAAAACGCAAAATGCGCTCCTTGCGCTTCGTCCACAAAAAGCATTGCGCCGTAACGGTGACAAACTTCTGCAATTTCCTTTATGTCCAAAACGTTTCCGAAATAATCGGGACTTGTGACGGCAACCGCCGTAAACTGCTTTTCTTTAAGGCGATCTTCAATATCCTTTGCGGTC
The DNA here is from genome assembly GCA_028724485.1 of Bacillota bacterium. Lineage (GTDB taxonomy): Bacteria > Bacillota > Clostridia > Christensenellales > CAG-917 > CAG-917. The sequence goes on from JAQYCY010000051.1 coordinate 3,827, forward strand.
AGTTTTTTCGGAAAGCCCTCGTCGTCGTAGCCACGCTTTAAAATCTCTGCGTCAAGCGAAAAATTCCGCAAAGCCGCAAACACGCTCTTGTGTGAAAACGAATCTACAAGAACGCTATCGCCCGTTTCCTTTATGACGGCAAAAGCCGACCAAATCGCCGACGTCGCTCCGCAAGTAAAAATAAGGCAATCGTCCGAGCCGTAGCTTTTTGCGAGCAGTTTTTCCGCTTCTTTAATTACACCCGTAGGATTTAACAAGTTGTCTGAAAAATCAAGCTCGGTGAAATCGAACTTTGCGCTGTTATACAGCGGCGTCAACTCTTCTCCTGCGTGCGACGGCATACAAAACCGTTTTAAATTTTCATTCGCCTTTTTCTCCAAAAGGCTGTACAGCGGACAATTCATATCGATAGTTTATTATAAATCCCACCGCTTGACAAGCGTTTTCCGTTTTTAAAAACACGTTATCATTTTTTTACATAAGTTGTCAAAAGCGCCTTTACAAGCGATTTTTGATAAAGTATGTTCGTTTAAAACTTGTTTTACTAAGTATCAACAAAATCGCTTTAAACAAAGCTCGATTAAAGCAAGCCTTTTTCAATCAAACAACTTTAATTAAATTTAAACAAAAACATATTTTTCATATCTTTTTAAATACTCTGTTTTTAAAAGGCGTAAACAGCAAACAATAAGCAACACCGAACGTTCAACGTATTTTATCAAAATAATCGGCACAACTAAAACGTAACGAATTGTTAAATATTTGACATTACTTTTTTTAGGTATTATTATAATATAAGTTATTCGGAGTATATAATATGGATTTTAAAACTATTGAAAAAAAGTGGCAACAAAAGTGGGCTGACACAAAGCTTTACAGTTTCGACAAATCACGCATCGACAAAAAGTATTACGTTCTCGAAATGTTTTCATATCCTTCGGGCGCGAAACTTCACGCAGGGCATTGGTTCAACTACGGACCTGCCGACAGCTATGCAAGATTTATGCGTATGCAAGGCTATGAAGTTTTTCAACCTATGGGCTTTGACGCATTCGGTCTTCCTGCCGAGAACTATGCTATAAAAACAGGAATTCATCCCGAAGACAGTACCCTTAAAAATATTGCGACTATGGAAACGCAACTTAAAGCAATGGGCGCGACGTTCGATTGGGACTATGAAATCAAAACCTGTATGCCCGACTATTACAAATGGACGCAATGGATTTTCCTTCAACTTTATAAGCACGGACTTGCCTACCGCAAGGAAGCGCCTGTCAACTGGTGTCCGTCGTGCAACACCGTTCTTGCAAACGAGCAAGTAGTAAACGGCGAATGTGAAAGATGCGGCTCTACAGTCATAAGGAAAAACCTTACTCAATGGTTCTTTAAAATCACCGATTACAGCGAACAACTTTTGGACGGCTTAAACAAGCTCGATTGGCCCGAAAAGACGAAACTTATGCAAAAGAACTGGATAGGCAAGTCTTTCGGAAGCGAAATCGAATTTCAACTTACCACGGGCGAAACGTTCAAGGTCTTCACCACAAGAGCAGACACCATTTACGGCGTCAGCTACGTTGTGCTTGCGCCTGAACATCCGCTCGTCGATAAAATCACGACGCCGGAGCAAAAAGAAGCCGTCGAAAACTATAAACTCGAATGTTCAAAAGCAACGGAAATCGACAGACTTTCGACCACTCGCGAAAAGAGCGGCGTTATGACGGGCGCATTTGCCATAAACCCTGTCAACGGAAATAAAGTCCCTGTTCTTATCGCTGACTACGTCCTTGCGTCATACGGCACGGGCGCTGTTATGGGCGTTCCGTCGCACGACGAGCGTGACTTTGCTTTTGCAAAAAAATACGGCTTGCCTATAAACAGAGTTATTAAAAGCGCAAACGGCGAAAACGACGAGCTTCCTTTCTGCGAAAAGGGCGTACTTTGCAACAGCGAAGAATTTGACGGAATGAAGAGCGAAGACGCCATTAAAGCTATCACCGAAAAACTCGAAAAGCAAGGAAAGGGAAAACTCAAAACGAATTACAGACTTCGCGACTGGCTCGTTTCTCGTCAAAGATATTGGGGCGCGCCTATCCCTGTCGTCTACTGCGACCACTGTGGCACTGTTCCCGTTCCGGAAAATGACTTGCCTGTCAGACTTCCATACAACGTCGACTTTACGCCTGACGGAAAATCGCCGCTTTTAAAAAGCGAAGAATTTATGAACACCGTCTGTCCTGTCTGCGGTCGCCCTGCGCGCCGTGATCCGGACACTCTCGACACTTTCGTTTGCAGCAGCTGGTATTATCTTCGCTACCCTGACAACAAAAACGACAAAGAGCCGTTCGATACGGAACTTATAAACAAAATGCTTCCTGTCGATAAATATATCGGCGGAGCAGAACACGCTTGTATGCACCTTCTTTACGCTCGCTTTATCACAAAAGCACTTAAAGATATGGGCTATATAAACTTCGACGAACCGTTCTTGTCGCTCGTCCACCAAGGCACTATTTTAGGCCCTGACGGCAACAAGATGAGCAAATCCCGCGGCAACGTCGTTTCGCCTGACAATTGTATTCAAAAATACAGTTCGGACATTTTCAGATTCTATCTTATGTTCTGCTTCTCGTACGTCGAAGGCGGACCGTGGAACGAAAACGGACTTGACGGAATTCAACGTTTCTTTGAAAGAATCGAAAGACTTGTCGCTAAAGCAAACGAAAAGTTTGTAGACGCTCCGTTCGGTGCGGAAGAAAAGGAACTTAACTTTGTCCGCAACAACACGATTAAGTCTATGGCCGAAAACATTAAGGCGTTTTCGTTCAACACGGCAATCGCGCGTCTTATGGAATTTGTCAACGCTATGTACAACTATGACAAAGCCGTCAAAGAAAAGAACTCGCTTTTCAAAGACTGCATAAACGACGTCGTGCTTTTGATTGCTCCGCTTGCCCCACACTTTGCAGAAGAGCTTAACGAAATGCTCGGCGGAGAATACTCGGTGTTCAACAAAGCGTATCCGACGTATGACGAAAAAGCTCTCGTCCGTGACGAAGTCGAACTCGTCGTTCAGATAAACAGCAAAATCAGAGGCAAGGTCGTCGTTTCACAAAGCGCGTCGAACGAAGAAATCGAAGCGGCGGCAAAAAAAGTAATCGCAGACCAACTAAGCGATACGCCAATCAAAAAAGCAATCGTAATCAAAGGAAGATTGATAAACTTCATAGTTTAAGGAGAATATATGTTAGACGTTAAATTTGTTTGTGAAAACATCGAGCTTGTAAAAGAAGCTCTTAGCAAAAGAAGCGGCAAATACCCTATCGACAAGGTAGCGGAACTTGCGGCTGCAAGAAAAGAAATAATCAAAGAAGTCGAAAATTTGAAAGCGCAAAAGAATAAGGTTTCGCAAGAAATCGCAACTCTTAAACGCGAAGGCAAAAATGCCGACGAACTCGTCAATAAAATGAGAGCCGAAGGCGACAAAATCAAAGAACTCGACGATAAACTTTCGGAAATCGAATCAGAGCTTAAAGAGCTTATGTATTCTATCCCTAACCTTCCCGACAAAACCGTTCCTTTCGGCACGGACAGCGACCAAAACCGCGAAGAGAGAAAATGGGGCGAGCCTAAGAATTTCGGTTTCGAGCCAAAGGCGCATTGGGATTTAGGTCTTGACCTTAATATGTTCAACTGGGAACAAGCGGGCAAAATCACCGGCACAAGATTTACCGTTTACAGAAACTGGGGCGCAAAATTAGAGCGTGCAATTATGAACTTTATGCTCGACACGCACGCTAAGAGCGGCTACACCGAAATTTTCCCTCCGTTTATGGTCAATCGCGATTCTATGTACGGCACGGGTCAACTTCCTAAGTTTGAAGAAGATATGTTTGCAATTAAAAACACAAACTACTATCTCATTCCGACGGCAGAAGTACCTGTCACTAACCTTCACCGCGGCGACGTTTTGGCAGCTGAACAGCTTCCTATCAAATATTGCGCATACAGCGCTTGCTTCCGTGGCGAAGCAGGTTCGGCAGGTCGCGACACTCGCGGACTTATACGTCAACACCAATTCAACAAAGTCGAACTCGTCAAATTCGCTCATCCTGACCACAGCTTCGAGGAACTCGAAAGTTTGACTCGTGACGCTGAAAAAATACTTCAACTGTTAGGACTTCCTTACAGAGTAGTGACGCTTTGCACAGGCGACCTTGGTTTCTCGTCCACAAAAACTTACGACATCGAAGTTTGGCTTCCAAGCTACAACAGATACGTCGAAATTTCTTCGTGCAGCAACTTTGTAGATTATCAGGCAAGAAGAGCTAATATCCGCTTTAAGGAAAACGGCAAAACAAGATTTGTCCATACCTTGAACGGATCGGGACTTGCAATCGGCAGAACGACGGCGGCTGTCATCGAAAACTATCAAAACGAAGACGGCAGCATAACCGTTCCTGAAGTTCTCAGACCTTATATCGGGATAGACGTCATTAAATAAGTTACGTCTTTAAACAATTAAAGATTGCGCGCCGCATCTGCGGCGCGTTTTTCTTTTGAAACATTTGTAAAAACTCTCCTGCCCCTTTAAAAAATAAACGACACGCCGAATAGCAAAGCTACAAGCCGAATAGCAAAACGATTAACAAACTACAAACCGATTTCTAAATTACGTTCACCCTTTTCTGTTTCTAATAACATACGCCTTTCCCATTGTTTTCGATTTTTTGCCACAAATTTCAGCTTAAATATTTCGCCGTTTTTTGCCTAAAACGTTTATTGCAAAGTTCGACAAAATAAAAGAATAA
>JAQYCY010000052.1:0-3383 GCA_028724485.1 Bacillota bacterium
CTTGCCAAGTTCGGATACGACGTTACGCTTTTTGAAAAGGAAAACGAGGATTCAATAAGTTACGACTGGTCCGACGATATAATGCTTGAAGTTTTCGAGAAAACGGGGATTCCTTGTCCGCCGTCCGAGTGTTTCGAGCCTAAAAAACAATGGCGCTTTGTTTCCCCCGATTTTAACAGCAATATAGTTTTGCCGAAGCCGAAAGACGAAATTTCGATAAAGCGCAGAGAATTTGCTTGTTATTTAATTGACCTTGCCAAGATGGCAGGTGTTAATGTTAAACTAAGTTGCGAGGTGGAAAACCTTGTGTTTGACGGAAATAAGGTTGTTGGCATTGTCGCAAACGGAAACGAGATTAAGGCGGACCTTGTTATCGATGCGAGCGGCAGAGATTCGATTTTGCGTGAAGAATTAGTATCGAAGAAGATTTTAAGCTACAAAAAGGGGACGACCGATTTTTTGGGCGCTTATCGCGCATTTTACGACTATCCGTTCGATGCGCCCGAAGTGCCTTGCGAGCTTATATTGTTCCATAACGGCGAAAAGGGCATATCTTGGTGCAATTACGGCGCAGACGGCGAAGGCGACCTTCTTGTCGCAAGGTTCGGCGGACTGACAGACGAAGCTCTTACAAATGCGATTGACGATTTAAAACCGCGATATGAGTTTCTGTCTGAAAACCTAAGAAGAGATAAAAAGATTACAATATGCACGAGATGTTCTCTTCCTGTTTTTGTGACCGAAGGTTATGCGGCTGTCGGTGACAGCGCGTTTATGCCGATGCCGCTTATGGGAAGCGGAATCGAATCTGCGATGAAGGCAGGCGCAATTCTTGCCGACGCTTTAAAAACCGATTGCGATATAAACGCTCTTTGGGAATACGAAAAAGAATACTACAAACAAATCGGCGGTGATTTCGTACTTATCGACAGACTGAAAAACAATTTACTTAATAAATTCGACGCCGACTATCTTAACGCGGTTTTTGCTTCGGGAATTATCACAAGCGAAGATTTCAACGTTCTTTCGACGTCACAGGACGCAAAACTTCCTAAGGGCTTTATCGGTAGCAAAATTAAACTTGCGTTTAAGAATTGGGGACTAATTAGGCCGCTTATTCCGATATTAGTGAAAGGCTTGAAAGCCAAAAAGGCGGCTCTTAAATTGCCAAAGAAATACAATGTTAAAAAAATCGCCAAATGGCAAAAGCGTCTTGAAAAAACAGGATACTGATATTCGATAAAAACAAGTCTTTATATGTTTTAAAACTTGATTTAAAATCGATATAATGCATTAAACCTATCAGCGATATTACAAGCAAAATGAGAAAACAAAAAGGAGCGTAAAGCTCCTTTTAATTTTATGTCGTTAAATCGATTAAACCGCTTTGCTATTCGTTATCTTGCGTTTCGTCGGATTGAGAATCGGCGGCGACCGAGTTTTCTATGTTCGCTTCGCTTGCAGTTGTTTCTGCATTTTCGTTTACGTCGTTTGTTGCTCTCTCGGCGTCGTTTTGAGTTTCGCTTTCCGACTCTAAAAAGTCGTCGCTAAGCTCGCCGCGTCTTTCGACAAGTTCACGATGCATTGTTTCTTTCGTTTTGAAATCGATTTTATACCAAAACATCGGAATCATACTAAGCAACATACAGATGCCCGGGATAAAGAGATATGCGGCGAAAACCGTGTTTTGCATTGCGTCGGAAATTTGCGAGCCGTGCATACCGCCTTGATAACCTGCCGCGCCGACGATAAATATACCGATTGCAACCGAAAGAGCATTGGAAATTTTGTTTGACAGCGAGAGTACCGCAAACTGCGTGCCTTCCGTTCTGACGCCTGTTTGCCATTCTCTGTAATCGACTATGTCGCTGACCATAATCATAGGTAAGTATCCGTGCGGACCGAACGAGAAGCCGACAAGGAATTGATAGACCAAAATCGCCCAAAGCGAACGGAATGCCTGAACGCCCGTGACGTAGAGAATGAACGATATGGTAGTCATTGCAAAGCCGTAGATTGCAAAGACTATGAACGTCTTTTTTTCGCCCCATTTTTTGTTGATAAACGGAACGACGAGAATAGAAATCATCGACGATACGGCGGACGTAAGACCTATAAGCCAAGGAAGATTTTCGCCTGCTGCGGCGTAATGGAACGAACCGATCCAAATATCGACTCCGTCGCGAATGAAGACTGCCGCCGCTTGAACGCCTATGCCCATTGCCATATTTCTGCCGAAGCCGAGCATATAGGTAAGGAACACTATAAGAAGCATTTTGTTTGTTTTAAGCTCCTTGCCCATTTCTCTGAAAGTCATTCGGTTGGACTTCGACGGAACGGCTTCCTTGTTGAAGAAGTAAATCAAAATGTAAAGAGCAATGCCTAAAATGCTGAAAAACAAAGTTGAAATGAGATATTCGGTTTTGCCTATTACGTCCGATTTCGTGATTGCGCAAATGACGGGAACGACAAGACCCGGAGCGGCAAGTCCGATGGATTTTAAGGTGTTGGCTATGCCTGCGCAAGCGTTTCTCTCGGACGATTTAGGCGAGAGCAGGGCAAGCATACCTTGCGACGGAATGTCCGCAAAACTCATTGCCACGTTCCATAAAACGGTTGTAATCGTTATGTAGACATACATTCCTGCCATTGTTTTGAAAGGAATATAGATGAACATAAGAGTTGTTAAAACTGCGATAGGCAAAGCCGAGAACAGAATAAACGGGCGCATTTTACCCGATTTAAAATTGCTTCGGTCGATAATATTGCCGATGACGAAGTCGGCTATCGCGCTTATGACTTTTGCAACGAGAATGATTGCCGCAACAATCATAAGGTCGGCTTTGAAGAGAGTGGTGTAAAATTGCGACTGATAACTGTTCGTAAGTCCTATCATAAGTTGTAGGCCGAAAACTCCGAACGAATAGGCAAACATAGACTTTGCCGATAAAATTTTCTTTTCCATTTTTTCCCCTATTTTTGAAAAGATTTCTAAATCACCGCCTTGGCGGCGCACATAAACCTACGAATAATTATACATTATTAAACTTACTAAGTAAATACTATACTTCCCAAAACAAGCCGAAGCGGCTAAAAATATCAAAAGAGTACAAAAATAAAAAGGAGGAATTATTTAAATTTTTAAAATTTTGTGAAAAAATTTATATAAATTTGTTGACAAAGTTTAAGTTCGGTATTATTCTATTATCGTAAAGGAGGTCAGTATGAGTAAATCGTTGTATAGCTTGATTTTATCGGACAAAGTCGTAGCGGCAGTTGACAGCGAAGCGGCAAAACGCGGAATGAATCGAAGCAGTTTGATTAACGAAGTTTTGGCTGATTATTTGCAGATTGAAACTCCCGAACAACAGATGAGAAATATC